>DAHWEW010000055.1:0-9355 GCA_027326225.1 Legionellaceae bacterium | reverse complement strand
AATCACACCATGGTTCATCAACAAATGTATCAATTTTTGAATGGATTTCGCCGGGATGCTCATCCAATGGCTATCATGGTGGGAATTGTTGGTGCGCTTTCAGCGTTCTATCATGACTCTATGGACTTAAACAATCAACACGACCGTTATATTTCTGCGATTCGTCTCATTGCTAAGATGCCGACGCTTGCTGCCATGAGTTATAAGTATTCTATTGGTTTACCTTATATGTATCCAAAAAATAAATTTTCTTATGCTGAGAATTTTTTACATATGATGTTTGGCGTTCCTGCAGAAGATATCATCCCAGATCCTGTGATTGTAAAAGCAATGGATACTATTTTTACTTTACACGCTGATCATGAACAAAACGCATCCACGTCTACTGTAAGACTTGCGGGCTCTACAGGTGCTAATCCATTTGCCTGTATTTCAGCAGGCATTGGCGCATTGTGGGGTCCTGCGCATGGAGGGGCTAATGAAGCTTGCCTGAACATGCTGAAAGAAATTGGTGATATCAGTAAAATCAATCATTACATCAAGCGGGCTAAAGACAAAGATGATCCCTTCCGTTTGATGGGTTTTGGTCATCGCGTCTATAAAAGCTACGACCCTCGTGCAAAAGTGATGCGCGAAACCTGTCATAAAGTCTTAAAAGCAGTGGGGGCACAAGATGCGCCTTTGTTTAAATTAGCGATGGAACTAGAGCGAATAGCCTTAGAAGATGAGTATTTCATTGAGAAAAAACTCTACCCCAATGTTGATTTTTACTCAGGAATCACCTTAAGTGCCATTGGTGTTCCTACCAACATGTTCACCGTTATTTTTGCATTAGCAAGAACAGTGGGTTGGATGTCGCACTGGTTAGAAATGACAGGCAACAAATTTAAGATAGGCAGACCAAGACAACTGTATACGGGCGAAAAAGTTCGCAACGTTTAGCCCTCATTCAGCAGTTCAATCATCTTTGATTCAACTGCTGAGTTTAGAATAATGGTGATCATCTGGTTATTCATAGGCCAACTTCAACATGTTTATCGCTTTTTGCCAACCTTGATAATCTGAGGCTCTATCGGCCTTTGTATGCTCTTCTACTTTAAATGTTTGATCACAAGGCCATCTATCTTGAAGATCTGCTATTGACTGAATGAGACCGCACCCAATCATGGCCAACATCGCAGCACCCAAAGACGTTGTTTCTACACTTTTTGGTCGCTCTACCACCAAACCACACAAGGAAGCTAGGAATTGTAAAAACCAGTTATTCACAGCCATTCCTCCATCTACCCTTAAAAGAGAAGGAGCAATACCACTGTCTTCGTGCATGCACGATAAAATATCAAAAGTTTGATAACAAACACTCTCCAATACTGCTCGTGCAAAATGCATGCGATTACTTGTTCTAGATAAACCAAAGAAAAGTGCGCCCGGAGTAGATAACCAATAAGGGGCACCTAATCCGGTAAAGGATGGCACAAAATAGACTCCTTCATTCGATGATAAACCTCGAGCTAATTCTTCAGTTTCGCCTGCACTTGAAATCATTTTTAATTCATCACGCAACCACTTCACAGAAGTTCCGGCTTGATACATACTGCCCTCTAGACCATAGGCTGTTTTGCCATGAATACGATAGGCAATCGTCGTTAATAATTGATGTGATGACATCACAGGTTTATCGCCGGTATTTAGGAGTAAAAATCCCCCTGTACCATAGGTGGCTTTAATCAAACCTTCGGAAAAACACCTTTGCCCTATCAATGCAGCTTGTTGATCCCCGGCGACTCCACAAATCGGTATAGACACACCAAACAACTCTTCCCGTATAGTGCCAAAATGCGCATCACTTGAACAAACCTGAGGTAATATGGACGGTGATACCTCAAACAATGCTAATAAGTCTTGATCCCAACACTCTGAATGAATATTAAATAACATCGTTCTAGATGCATTAGTGATGTCTGTCAAATGGGAAGCGCCCCCGGTTAAACGCCAAATCAAAAAGCAATCAATGGTACCAAAACAGAGCCTATCTTCTTCCAAAAGCTTTTGAGCCATCGGGACATGATTTAACACCCAATGTAACTTGCTTGCAGAAAAATATGGATCTGGCAACAAACCGGTTTTCGAGTTGATGATTGGCGCATGCTTAGTTAAAGCCTCACAAAACGCTTCTGTTCGTCTATCCTGCCAAACAATAGCGGGGTATACACATTGTCCAGTTTCTTTATCCCAAATCAAGGTTGTTTCACGTTGGTTGGTCAAACCACACGCCAAAAGTTGGCTTGGATGACATTCTAAAATCACCTCATGAATAGCTTGTCGTGTTTTTTCCCAAATTTCTTCTGGATCTTGCTCAACCCAACCCGGTTGTGGGTAATATTGTGTGATTGGATATTGTTTAGAACAAACCAGTTGGCCCTCTATCGTATATAACATGGCACGGGTACTACTTGTTCCTTGATCAATTGCGAGAATATAATCCATGTATGGTATTTCCTAGTGATGGTAGCGTTTGAACCGGTATACAAAAAGAAGCATGCCGGTAAGTGCAATCTTTAATATAATCATAAGTGAAGTAAATAATCAGTATTTTCATGTAGAATAGCTTTGTACAATACCGAGGTAGAATAAATAAAAGTCAATTGTGGAGTGATGTCACATGGACAGTGTCTTTGATGTTGCAATAATTGGAGGGGGAATTAATGGGTGCGGATGCGCTGCTGATGCAGCTTTACGCGGGTTATCGGTGGTGCTTTGTGAACAAGACGATCTCGCCTCAAAAACATCATCCAAAAGCACCAAACTGATCCATGGCGGATTACGCTATCTAGAACAATTTGATTTTTCTTTGGTTAAAAAAGCGCTTTTAGAGCGGCAAATCCTACAAAATGTAGCGCCTCATTTGGTCCATCCGATTTCATTTGTTTTACCTTACCAAAATAATCTACGCCCTTTATGGACTTTACGAACTGGGTTGTTTCTTTATGATCATCTAAGCTCAAGTAATCGCTTGCCACACAGCACATTAATTACTCGTAAAAAAGATCCAAATTATTTTGCACCCTTAGATCCTCTTATTCATAAAGGCTTTCTTTTCTATGATTGTTTCACTGATGATGCTCGTTTGACCATCACTAATGCCTTGCAGGCCAGCTTGCATGGTGCAAGCATCATGCCACAAACAAAATTGATTCATGCACAAGTAGTTAAAGGCATTTGGCAAATACTAGTCCAAAAAAAACAGGGTAAAGCCTTTCAAATCAAAGCAAAATCGATTATCAATGCAGCGGGTCCTTGGGTAAATGATGTCAATCAATTACTAAAAATTCCGGTGCATCATGACATTTCGCTAGTCAAAGGAAGTCATATCGTTATTAAAAAACTGTACGAAGGAGAGCATGCTTATCTTCTCCAACATCCGGACAAACGCATTGTTTTTACCATTCCCTATTATGGCCATACATTGATTGGTACAACCGATGTGGCTTTTTCTGATACACCAAACAACGTTCAGATTGCTCCAGAAGAAATCGATTATTTATTTAATCTCATCCAACCTTATTTTAACAAACAGCTAAAACATGATGAAATCATTACTACTTGGAGTGGTATAAGAACATTATTATCCGACCATAACAAAACACCGAGTCACTTAAGTCGAGATTATGCGCTGCATTATGCCGACCTTCCCGCGCCAGCTGTCACCATCTTAGGTGGAAAGTTAACCACCTACCGCAAACTTGCCTTGCATGCGATAGATAAACTCCTACCTGTTTTTCCAGAAATGGGTAAATCATTGACCGAGCACACGCTTTTACCTGGAGCTACATGGGATAATATGGCGATGAGTACGTATACGAAACTTGCCCAGCAAAACTATGATTGGTTAGATCCTGATACGTTGGCACGTTATATCAATCAATATGGAACACGCATAGAACATATCTTGAAGGATTGTCAGTCCATGAAAGATCTAGGAGCCTGCTTCTCCCCTACTCTCTATCAAGCAGAAATCGACTATCTGGTTCATCAAGAATGGGCAACTCATCCGGATGACATTCTGTGGCGGCGGACAAAACTAGGTTTGTCTATGAATGAGCGAGAAAAGAATCATCTCTCTGAATATCTGAAACAGATTCATGTTCCCGACACGGTTTGAAAAGAGCGACAAGCGCGTTACCGCTCCTCTTCATCGAGTTGAGATTTAATCTCTGACACATCAGCATCTAATGCTTGCTGTGCCAATTCTTTGAGTGTTGATTCTGGCATGCTGCCAGCTTCGGAGTAAATCACAATCCCTTGTTTAAAAACCATGAGATGCGGAATGGAGCGGATCTGAAAGACTTCTGCTAATTCATTTTCTTGTTGAATATTCACTTTTGCAAAAACAATAGAATCATACCGTTCTGCAACCTTTTCAAAAACATGAGCAAATTGTTTGCATGGCGCACACCACTCTGCCCAAAAATCAATAATCACAATCTGATTATCTTGAATCAACGTTTCGAATTGATCAGCGCTGATAGATATGACGCGGCTCGACATAGACATATATTCCCCTACTGCTCTATGGCAGACAAAATTCTCTGATAAATCAGAGCCTCACTGCCTTGTCCTGAAACTTGCCTAAAGATAGGTGCATGTGTATCACCCTGTTTTGCCCATTGTTGATAATAATGGACCAATGGCTCTGTTTGCTCGTGATAAACAGCTAGGCGTTTACGAATAATATTTTCGTGATCATCATCTCGAAAGATTAAAGGATCGCCTGTTTCATCATCAATTCCTTCTTTCTTTGGAGGGTGATACTCGATATGATAAACTCTCCCAGAGGCCGGATGAACGCGTCTTCCACTGATTCGTTTTACAATTTCTTCATCGTCAACAGCTATTTCAATCACATAATCGATATCAATGTGCGCACCTTTTAATGCTTCAGCTTGAGGGAGCGTACGGGGAAACCCATCCAGCAAAAAACCTTTGATACAGTCTTTTTCTTTTAGACGAGCTTCTACTAAAGCGATGATAATATCGTCTGAAACCAATTGTCCGGCATCCATGATCTGTTTAGCACTTTTCCCTAAAGGTGTACCATCAGCAATCGCTCTCCTTAACATATCACCCGTTGAGATTTGTGGAATATTAAAATGTTTGGTTAACTTAAGAGCCTGTGTGCCCTTACCAGCCCCTGGTCCCCCCAATAACATCAATCTCATCAACCTCATTCATCAGCTCCCCTATATTTAAGCTGGTATCGTAACTCTTCACGACTTAATTGTCACTTTATCCCAAACCATGATTTTTTTCCTAAAGCTCGATGACATCCTTCAAGTTGCGCTTGATAAATTTGCGCTCTCGCACTGACTTTATGTGCAACGCCAATGAGCCAATTTTTTTTCAAATACGTTTTCTGTTGATATCCACCTACTCCCTCATGATACGCCAAGTATAGAGCATAAGCATTATCTCTTGGGATTCCTGCTTTTTTATAAGCCTCATTGGCATACCATCCAATAAAATCAACCCCATCTGAAAAACTTTGTCTCGAAGCCCAAAGACTGCCTTGTGAGTGTCGATATAAAGACCATGTACCATTTAATGCTTGTGTATAACCATAAGCAGTTGAAGGACGTTTCCAAGGAATAATCCACAAAAGTTTGGTCCGTTCAGGTCGTGCTGTAGCATCAAACTTTGACTCTTGGTGAATGATAGCCATCTGGACTGCAACCGGCACACGCCATCGTCGTTGTACATCTAAGGAATCGTCATACCAACGCGGATATTGTTTAAATACATGACAAATATTGTCAACATGAGCAGGCGGACGACTTGCACATCCTGATAAAATCAAGCCAGCCAATGATATGATGAATATACTAACATATTTCATATTTTGAGTTCATCCTGATGATCAAAGTGGTATTAGTAACAAATATTTAGACTGAAAGCCAGTCTTTTGGCAGAATGAACTCTACTTTGACCTATATTTCCACTATGTTATCGTATAGAACCTTTCTTCATGAAACATTGTCTTTATGAATATTTTGGTTTTTGATATTGAAACGGTTCCTGATGTCGAAACAGGACGGAAACTCTATGATCTGGATGGATTATCAGATGAAGACACAGCGAAAGCGCTTTATGCTTTACGTCGTGAAAAGGTAGGTCATGATTTCTTACCCCATCATTTACAAAAAATTGTTGCCATTTCTTTAGTACTTTCTCATCAAGCCAACATCAAAGTCTGGTCATTAGGAGATGAACACTCTAATGAAAAAGAATTGATCACTCGATTTTTTACTGGGATTGATAAACATATCCCTACCCTGGTGAGCTGGAATGGCAGTGGCTTTGATTTACCTGTTCTTCATTACCGGGCACTTTTACATGGTGTCACTGCAACAACGTATTGGGAAAGCGGGGAAAATCAACAAAACTTTCGTTGGAATAACTACTTAAACCGTTTTCACTACCGTCATCTTGATCTCATGGATGTCTTGTCATCTTACCAAAACAAAGCTTTTGCACCATTAGATGAAATTGCCTCCATGCTCGGCTTTCCAGGGAAAATGGGCATGAGTGGCAATAAAGTATGGGAGCATTTTTTAAAAGGTGATTCCAAAGGTATTCGAGATTACTGTGAAACAGACGTATTAAATACGTATTGCATTTATTTACGTTTTGAATTGATGCGCGGTAACATCTCCCAATCAGGATATGAACAATCCATCGAGCGGTTAAGGACATATCTAAAAGATGCAGTGGATAAACCTCATATGCAAGCCTTTTTGAGTCAGTTGCATTCGAGCCAATAGCCGTATCATTCGTAACTCCTGCGCTCAAGAGTTACGATTATTCTAAAATACTGATGAGTTACTTGATGACTTTTTCGAGGACAATAGCGTCTTCGATAGACTCTCCATCAATGTAATAGCCAGGCTTAATTCCAATCTGTTGAAATCCCAATTTATAATAAAGCTGTAAGGCTGGTATATTACTAGGCCTCACTTCTAAGACAAAACACTTTGTACGCTTATCTGCTGGGAAGTTCAACACATCTTGTAGCAACATTTGACCCAATCCTTTTTGTTGTAATTTCGGCAAAACACATAAATTGAGAATATGACAAACAGAATCATGGTAACGACAGATGATATAGCTTGCTAACTCTAATGAAGATTCGTCCCCAACCTCAAGAAGTCGACAATCATAACCCACCGTGACGCAATCAGAAAGAATACCTCGACCCCAAGGAGCTCGATGGGCCATCACCTCTATTTCGTAAACCTTATCAATATCGATATGTTGCATCGGACGCACTTTGTAGATCATAAATTTACCAGTTGAATTTATTAGTGATCATAAAAAACAAATAGACCACATGAGGTCTTTTGTAAAGGGATAGATCCTAACATTAGAAGGGATGTTGTTTAAACTCGTCTAAAGACTGTAATAATTCATTATAAGGATTCACCCGCTTCGTTTCTCGCGCCTGATCCTGAAGGATATGGTCAATTGCAGTATATCCTCTATACAACAATCCCATCTGTTGGTGTCCAGGCTGTGTGTCCACAACCCGTTTTAATGCAGCATAAATGGTATCCACCGCTTCTTCTCGCTGAGATTTCTCATCACCTCGATAGAGAAGTTTTTCTTTGGCTAGCCACAATGCTCTTACAACGACTTGATGAATGGGGTCCTGTGATAAATGTTTTGCAAGATGATCAATTGATTTGAGCAATTTTTGATAATGAGGCTCTCCCAATTCTTCTCTATAAGGCAAGGCATCACTCTTAAAGGTCACCAATTCCTCATCCATCATCTGGATGGTTTCTTCAAAGGGTTTTCTATCAAATGGTTCAGAAGCAAATCCTCTGGCAAAAGCTCTGCCTGTTGCAATCGCATCATTTAAACCCGAAGCATATTTGTAATTAGACGAACGTCTACCATCACCAATTTGTGCGAATACACCATGACTGAGATCAACCATTGCTTGATGACATATTCGCATGTTCAGTTCGAAAACAGTGGCTTGCAATTTATCTTTGGCAGGCATTTTTCTACTTTTTCTATATTCCAATTGAGCAGGTGTTATCCCTAACTGTTTATATATAGCAATACAAGCCCACTCTAATAATTGAGTGCGCCTTAATTCTTCATCTGGTTCTTCAAAAATGGTTTTTGGAATTTCACCCGCCCAGTAAAACTTATCCAGATCTGAGTTTGGAAACATAATGCATTGTGGTTTATATAACTCCTCCCAACCATGCTCTCGATAAGATCCTACTGTATGACTGCCTGAATCGAATTGATTCGGAATAGTTTCACCTTCTTTGAGTTTTAGTTGAACTGTAGCATGAAATCGATGCCGGTCTTGTATTGGGCTTTGTCCATAACTGATTTGAATACCCAGACTTCTACTGACTATATCTGCAAACCCATGATGAACACCATCCGCAGCCACCATATGATGCGTATAGTATTGGGTACCATCATAGAACTCAATGTAGTCCGCATCTCCTTTTTTACCTCTTCCAACCGATGCGATTGGATTGTGTTGAACATCAACAATGGTTACGTTAGGGTAGGCACTTAATTTACGGTATAGAAAACGCTCAACGTCTTTGATTTGCACGGTTGCATCTTCCAGATACCTGTCCCAAAATCGTATATCTTCTGTATTGTTGGGATCCGTATACTCTCTTAAAAAATCTTCTGTTTCAGGGGTGATAACAACTCTTGGGCCTCTGATATATTCAGAACGGTTCGTCAATGCAACCACTTTTTTTCCTTGCTTAGCAGCATCTAGAGCACAGGCTAAGCCTCCAGGCCCTAAACCCACAATGGCTATATCTGCAGCATCCTTTTCTTCACCAAAAAGCGGCATATCACATTTAAATAGTATATTTATTTAATATAAAGTATAACATATGAACTAGTAGCCGGGGATATTGAAGATATTCTCACCGGAGCCTTCTTGATTGTTGTCGATGATCTTGCCTTCAAACGCTGATAATATATTGTATGAATTCGTTCCAAACAACATAAAGCGCCCAGAGATCACATTCACAATGCCTATGGTCAATAATGACAAAATAAGGCTGGCAATGATTAATCCCCAGCCGCGATGTTCACTGAGTACGGGTTTTGCTTCTTCTAAATCATGAAGACAATGATTCTTGAAAGCTTGTTGATCACCATCTGCTAGAAACGTTTGCTGATGTATTTTTAATTGCTGAATCAACTCAAAGGCAACGATTGAAGCTTTCTGGTACTGAACAGAGTTTTGCGCTTTGATATTCATTTCATGATACTTCCATTCTAATTGCATCATATACTTATTGAATTGAAT
>DAHWEW010000054.1:5930-9364 GCA_027326225.1 Legionellaceae bacterium | reverse complement strand
GGATCATCGCGGGAGTTGCTGCGGTGTATTTACGCGCACGATTGGTCTATTACATCAGTGGAGCGCACCAAGAGGTTATCCGTCATTCAGGAAACAGTCACAATGAATCAAAAAAGGCCCATCATTCAGCCTCCATTCATCATCTCAATGACGAATAATATGCCCTGTTCTGATGCGTAAAGGGTAATACTGATCATTATGTTAGTCATCAAAAATAGAGATTTACTATTTAGTGCATTGAAAAATGGGGCCACAGTCATTACTCCGAATAATAGACTAAGCAACCAATTGATAGAGGATGCATTTAAATATATCAACCCAGATAGGACCCCCATTGATAAGCCTCATTGTCTCCCCTATCTGACTTTTCTAAAATCTCTTTTTAAAAAACTACGCCATCAGTATGCAAACATCACACATCCTCTTCTACTCAATCCGTCACAACAACACCATTTGTGGCGCCAATTGCTAGCTAAACACCAAGACAGTTGTCATGATGGCCTACTTTTTGAAATAGAAAAAGCCTGGACTTACTGCCAACATTGGCAGATTGATCAGCATCATCCGAGCTTTGCAAAAAATCGAGAAACTCGTCAGTTTCAACAACTCTGTCAAGAATTTCAACAATACCTGCAACAGCTAGGGGCTATCACTGAAGAACAATTGGCCCGTTATTTATTAAGCTATCCAGACTTGTTTCACAATATCAGAGTCATTTGGGCCTGTTTTGATGATTACACCCCCATTCAACGCCAGCTACAGCAAACCATTCAAGAACAAGGCAAAGATCAATATGCCTATGATCTTGATTCCGAACCAAACACCACTCATCTTTATGAAGCCAAGGATACAGAAGATGAATATTTACAGATGATCGCATGGCTTAAAGAAAAATTAGCGAACAATGAAACAAGAATGGCCGCAGTCATTCCTAATTTACAAAGAGACTCCGCTTTTATCCAACGTCTCCTTGAAAAGCACTTACCCTTAAATGCATTTAATCTCTCACTGGGGCAACCGCTGATTGAGTATCCTTTGGTCGCACATGCTCTTCTTTGGCTCAGTTTGGACAATGCCACCATCACCAATCATCAAGCCAGGTTAATACTCCATTCCCCCTTTCTCAAAGGCTCGCAAACGGAATGGCAAGACCGGGCTTTTGTGATGCAAAACAGTAAATTACTGCAAGAAATGGTTATTCCAATGGTTTCTTTTATCAAAGTATTGACGCCCATTGCCCCAAAACTTGCTGACTTGCTTCAGAATATTTCAGAGTATCCTAAAAAAACCAGCGTCAGACTTTGGATCAATCATTTTAAAGATCGTTTGATTGAGCTTGGATTTCCAGGAGAATATGCGCTCGATTCATCAAACTATCAATGTTTTCAACGCTTCTTAGCCTTACTTGACGAATTATTACCCATCTCTTTACTGACTCCATTGATGAGCACCGAAGAGGCTTTGGACACGTTAAAGAAATTGGCTAAATCAACTATTTTTCAAGCAAAGAAAGCGGCGGCACCGATTCAGATTCTGGGTTTATTAGAAGCTTCTGGCTCTACATTTGACAGTATTTGGGTCTGTGGCCTCACGGATCACTGTTTGCCACAAAAGACAAAATTATCCGCTTTCATTCCCATAGAATTACAACTGATGCATGAAATGCCTCATGCCCTACCGGAGCGAGAGCTCCAATTTGCCAAAACGCTATTACAACGCTTGCAAGATGGATGCCAGAATTGTATGTTCAGTTACCCAAAGCAGACAGGCGATATCCTCAATTTGGTTTGTCCATTGATAAAACACTTGCCTTCCTATCCAGGGCCTTTGTTCATCCCATCGATGCCTCCCTCAAAATTACGTCGTCACACAGAGGATTATGTGATCCCTATCACTTCCTCTGAAACCATTTCAGGAGGAACCGCTTTACTTGCCAATCAAGCCAAATGTCCTTTTCGTGCATTTGCTGCTCATCGTTTGCATGCAAAAACCGCGCAGAGTGTCTCTCAAGGATTAAATCCATTAGAGCGCGGACAGGTGATCCATCACATTTTGGAGCGCTTCTGGCTCTCTATGAAAAACCAACAAACCCTTCTCGCCTATGACAAGGATAAATTGGATGAAATGATAAAGCGCATCATCCAAGAGGTGCTCACCCCATTTTCCCATGAACGATGCCATTCATTCTCACCCCTGATTCAAGAGGTTGAATCCTCCCGTTTGCTCACTTTAATGAAAGCCGCTTTAGAATGGGAAAAACGACGTCCATCATTTACAGTTGAAGCAATTGAACAAAGTTTCACGATTCAATTATCAGGCATTGATTTTCTTGTTCGCATTGATAGGCTAGATAGGGTTTTATCCGATAAACAATGGATGATTGATTATAAAACAAGCTTACCCAGCACCAAACCATGGAATGAAGAACGACCCGAAGCACCACAACTCTTGCTCTATGCTTTGCTAGATGACACTATCAACGCTTTGCTCTTTGTAGAGTTCAAGGCCGGACGTATCACCTGTAGTGGTTTAAGCGAACAAGTATCGTCCATACCAGGAGTGAGTGCTTTAAAAAAAGAAGAAAGCTGGTCAGCGCGCCAACTTCAATGGGAACAACAATTAACACAATTAGCAGACGAATTTCGTAGGGGCCACTGTCCACCAGAACCTACGCGCCAAAGCACCTGTCTTCAGTGTGACTTCCCGCATTTGTGTCGAATAGAATAACGTTAAGGAAAGGGATGACAAGCATTGCATTAAAAATTGATAAAAATATAAAGCACCAACTGATTGCTTGGAGTCTTTATGAGTTCGCCACATCTTCCTATTATTCAGTGATCTTTACCTTTGTTTTTGCCGCTTATTTTACCAATATCATCGCGCCAAATCAGATCGTAGGCACTGAAATGTGGGGATATACGATTGCAGGCTCTGCTTTTCTCATTGCTATCATTAGTCCTTTTATGGGTGCCATTGCAGATTATGGTGGGTACCATAAATTATGGTTAGGGGTTTTTACCTACCTCACAGCCCTTGCCACTGGATTTTTATGGTTTGCCTACCCAACTTCTGACTCCGTTGTGCTCGTTCTGATTTGTATTTTTATCAGCGACTTTGCTCTTGAGGTTGGTTCGGTATTTTTTAATGCGTTTTTGATCAAGCTTGCCCCACCTAAATATTTAGGCCGCATTTCTGGGTGGGCCTGGGGATGTGGCTATTTTGGTGGTCTTCTTTGTTTGATTATAGCCTTATTTCTTTTTGTGAATGAATCCTTAGGAACCTGGCTGCCTAAAGATACCTATGCCAATATCCGTGCAGTAGCATTATTGGTGACAGGATGGATTATTGTTTTTAGCTCCCCTTTATTTTTAGTCGTTCGACAACAGAATGAAAAACCAATGTCTATCAAAACGACCATGCAAAAAGGGTGGAAA
>DAHWEW010000054.1:0-5920 GCA_027326225.1 Legionellaceae bacterium | reverse complement strand
TACCCAAACAAAGAGATCTGATGCTGTTTCTCATTGCAAGAATTCTCTATATTGACGGATTGAATACCTTATTTGCATTAGGTGGCATCTTTGCAGCGGGGGTATTTTCACTCAGTCTCAGTGATGTGTTAATTTTTGGTATCATTATGAATGTCATGGCAGGTATTGGTGCGGTCATTTTTGCCTGGTTTGATGACAAAATAGGTTCCAAAAATACCATTCTCATTGCATTAATTTGCCTGACCATCATTTATGGATTCTTACTGACCATTCGACAAGTGAACTTATTTTGGTTTTGCGCCCCCATACTTGGCCTTTTTGTGGGACCCATTCAAGCTGCAAGTCGAACTTTTCTTTCTCGTCTTGCTAAACCCGAAGAAATCACGCGCATGTATGGGTTATATAATCTTTCTGGCAAAGCCACCAGTTTTCTAGGTCCATTGTTGGTAGGAACCGTCACGGCTCTTTCCGGCAGCCAACGTATCGGTATGACCTTGATCCTTCCCTTTTTTATACTTGGCGGGACTCTACTCTATTTTGTAGTAGAATGCTGAAGTGCTTTCAATGTGAGTTCAAGCTCTTGAAAAATCAAATGATACGGTTTGAGCAATAGAGTCTTTGTTCAAACGCAAAGCAAGAAGCCTATCAACTCCCAATGCCACACCGCTACAAGGGGGTAATCCATGATGAAGTGCTGCTAAAAAATATTCATCCAAAGGACATGCTTCTTGATGATGAAGAAGGCGTTTGGCATTGTCTTCTTGAAACCGCAGCTCTTGCTGAAATCCATCAGTCAATTCATGAAACCCATTGGCTAACTCAACGCCACGATAATACACTTCAAAACGATGAGCAACGCCATCGTGCACTTGTGCGAGAGCTGCTTGTGACGGGGGAAAATCATAAATGGCCACAGGAGATGATTCTTTAGCGAGAACTGGCTCCACAACATGACTGATGAGTAAAAATAAATACTGATCTCTATCTTGCTCGTCCGTCGCTAAAACATCCTTGTACCCGTAGTGTTGAACAAGCGCACGTAATTCTTGAAGACTTGCTGTGAAAGGATCAATCTCGCACACCTCCATAAAGATCTGTCGGTATGTTTTTTTAATTAATGGTCCAGAGGCCAACATGTCTTGCAAAAAAACATCCATCTCATGCATTAACCCATGGTGATCAATATTGAGCTGATACCATTCCAACAAAGTAAACTCAGGATTATGCCATCGACCTAGCTCATCATCTCGAAAAACACGGGCCAGTTGAAAAATAGGGCCACTGCCAGATGCCAGTAATCGCTTCATATGATATTCGGGGGAGGTCTGTAAACAATACGCTTGTCCACGAAAAATAGCCTTGATATTAGCCAAATACACATCTGTTATCCCAAATCTGGCCATGATAGGTGTTTCTACTTCGAGATATCCTCTACGGGTAAAAAAGGAACGAATGCTCTGAAGACAATGAGCGCGCTGTCTCAAAGTATTGATAGATGAAGAAGGTTGCCAAGAGATTGGACTCATAGATCACTCACAATAAATAATCATGAACTATAATTAATAATAAAGATTAAAAAAAGATAACTATAAACATTTTTTAATATGTATGGGTCATAAAGATGTCGGTTGGGGCAAGGCCCAACCGACATCTTTAATATCACCCATCTTACCATGAATTGGTTAAAGCGAGCTGTAATTAGAGCGCAGCTATTGGAGGAACGATGCCTTTATTTGAATCCCAGGCACAGACCACCCCGCCCGTGAGAAGAGACATGCCTCAACTTGCCTCGCTGACATCAGATTATAAAGAATATCCCTTAGACGATTATTACAAACCCTATCAGGTCATTCGAGAGAACTTAAAACTCTATCGAGATGCTTCAACCCCTGCAGATAAACAGTTTTATCAAGACGTCATTGAATACCAGATAAAGGCAAGGGATCAAAAATACATAAACCACAATCTCTTGCCTAGAAGTGAGCTCGAAGCATTTATTAGCTCCGTCAATACCTCCATTGAGCAATATAATAGAAGTGATGATATCACCACAAAAATAGCCCTCTTAAAAGAGATTCAACACACCGTCAGAGAAATGAATGAAAAATATCCTCAATATTTTTTTGCTGACTCACCTAGTTATCGCAAAATAGAAGCCCAATTGTTTCAAGAAATTCAGTATCAATACCAAAGTTTAGGGCAACCCTCTCTGCTCTCATCAGAAAAAGACCATTCAATGCTTGAAGAAATCCTAGCGAATATGTCTCCTGTAAAAGTGGATCAATTGCTAAGCATTTTAATCGACACAACGACTCCCACTGAATTAAAAAGTAGGCTAAATAATTTATATAAAGCTGATGAATTAGAAAGTGATGAAGCCAAGAGATTTCAAGCATTTCTTAACATCCATAGTATTCAATTTTTGGATGGGAGCAATTCACTGATTTTTAAAGTGACAAACCTCGATACGGGTGGTGTAGAAATTTTGAAAGTAGAAAATTTGCTGAGCAAAACGAAACAAAACTCAGCTGATTTACGAAAAAAAATGCCAGAAATATTTACAGCATCTTCAGCAGAAAGACAGGCGACCTGTATGTTAGCTGGAGCGGCACTGACAAGAAATATATACATTACAGAGTATTGTGCAGATAGTGACTTATGGGACAAAAGAGACCAGGATAAAACAGATGTTCAGATCCTCGATAGTGCTTGTAACTATATGGAGCAAATGGCAAAAATACTCCTACAGATACAAGAACAAGGATTCATGCATCCAGATGCAAAATTGGAAAACTGGCTGGTTCGTGATGACAAACTGGTTATTTCTGATGATAAAAGTATTGTTCGCACTGAAAATGGATGTTATTCATCTTCAATTCCAGGTAATGAATTTGGTGGATTAATAAGAACTTTAAATTTTGAGCCCCCTGAAATAAAAAACCGTGCACCTGAGATCTTGGCTGACAAAGTACATGCTTATCTTTTAGGAAAGAATTTGTATGTGTATCTTTCAGAAAATGAGATAGATAGCGATTCAGGAGATGCTTTTGACTATTCATCACCCATCTTTTCTACTGAAAGAGGTCTGGCACTGAGGAAATTAATAGAAGGTTTGGTCAAACCTAATCCAGATGATCGCATGAGAATGAATGACGCGTTAGGACAATTGTGGGTTTTGAATCATCCAGCTTCTGAGGAAGCACAAAAGGATCCTCATAAATATTTTGAAACAATCATTCAGCAGTTGTATAAATTACAAATAGGAACTGCTGAACCCGAAATGATAAAATTTATTAAATCACAGCGAGAAAGAATACGTGAAGCTCGAAAAGATCAATGGCAAAACATCCGCCAAGAGCTAGAGCAGGCCTATTCGAATTTAAAGAATAATCCAGGACTCAATCATATCAAAGACCTTATTAAAGACTTTAGAAAACAAGACAAATTCGGTATGAAAGACAAAGCAGATAGAATAGAAAACGCCTTAGCAAAGATTCCTGTGCTTCAGCGGGTGAATTTTCTACAAAATAATCCCCGCACAAAGGAGGAGAAAGAGGTCCTGAAAGCCCTTGCCTCACATCGGTTTTGGGGTGGGCGCGTACACCCTACGGAAGATGCTATTGATGAAAAAAAGGCCGCAAAATCGTTTAAAGATTTTAAAGATAAACATGCCGATCTTTTTTTAAACCAAGAAAATGAGCAAAAAGAGGAGCATTTTGTCAGTCCCGGGAGCACAAAGTGAGGATAACATCATCGATGGGACGTTGCTTGATACATATCAGATCTTATTGTACAATTTGTGATATAAGGTTTGCAATTACTCCTGACCTCAAGGAAGGACAATATGAAATATAAAGAATTATACTACCAATTAAAACTTGATTCAGACCTTTCTAACAAAGCAAAACTAGAAGCCATCGCCAAGTGGTGTCATGATCATGTCTCAACAGATGTTCGCTATACTGGCGACACAGAAACGTGTCTAGACAAATACAAATGGCTAGCACAAGACTATCTGGATGAGTTCCTTCCTGCGGTGCCTAAAGATCTCAGCCAGAAAGTTGATGCATTTAAAAAGCAGAATGTGATTCAAGTAGCGGCCAAATTTGGATTTGATCATTTTCTTAACACATGCGCCCCAACCAAGGGAGTCGAAAATACCCCTAACTCATTTGGTATGACACCTTTACATATCGCAGCCACACAAGGACATGTTCATACCACTGAAGCACTCCTCAAGCTAGGTGCGCTTCAAACCCAAACAAACCGGCAAAAACAAACGCCCTTATACAGTGCGCTCGCTCTCCCCATCTCTTCTACAGAAGAATTAAAAGAAAAAAAGATCAAACTATTTAAACTGCTTAAACAACATATGCAAATGCCAATCACTCACGAAGATGAATCCGGGGATACTATCCTACAAGTCATGGCCATTCATAATTATCCAACGTTGATGAAAGAACTTCTGCAAGAACACCCAGAGCTATCTTGCATAAAGAATAGACATGGCCATTGCCCTATCATGACTGCAATTTTAAATGGTCATATCGATTGCGTTCGGATTTTATTACAAGAGAAAGGTGCAATTGACATAAAAGATGCGGTTGGTATGGGACCTCTTCATTATGCAGCTGCTTTTGGTAACAACGACATGCTTGCTTTGGTTGCTGATGCCTATCCTCATCTCAATCCTACAGATGAAAGAGGCAGAACACCGCTCATGATGGCTGCCTATTTTGGCAATAGTTCAAACTTGCCTGAACTGGTAAGACGGGGGGCTCGAGCTGATTTATTAGACAAATATAAATGTACGGTATTGCACCATGCAGTTGATCAAACAAACAAGCCAGCAGTAGAATGGATCTTGGAGAATGTCACAAAAATAGACCTCGATGCGCATGATAGTCTTAATAGAACACCGCTTTCAATCTGCGAACAATTCGGGGAGACAAACCCAACGGCTCTAGACATAAAGGGATTGCTTCTACAGCACGGAGCAACACCACTCACAGGACATTCCAGAAGGATCTAGTAAAATATCCCAAGCTCAAGGCGCGCGACTTCGCTCATGCGCTCTTGTGTCCATGGGGGCTCCCATACTAACTCTACGGTGCAATCACTCACCCCCTCCACTTTATTGACAGCCGATTCGACCGTACCAGGAAAAGTTTGCGCCACGGGACACCCAGGAGAGGTGAGGGTCATTTGAATATGAATGTGTTGATTTTCTTGAATCGCAATATCGTAAATCAATCCCAGATCATAAATGTTCACGGGTATTTCAGGATCAAACACCGTTTTTAATGCGGTGATCACAGCCTCTTTCAATAGTTCGTCATCATGCTTTTTTTTGAAACCAAACATGTCCTTACTCCGTAGTCACCATGGCATCTTCTTTTTTCAAAGCCGCGTCCAACGTATGCCATGCCAAGGTTGCACATTTCACTCGTGCAGGAAATGATCGAACCCCTGCCAACACAGCCAACTTATCCATAGACACCGAAGGCACCTCTTCATCACTTGTCAACATGTGATGAAAACGCTCAAACAGTTGATGGGCTTTTTCAAGGGTTTGACCCTGTAATGCTTCTGTCATCAACGAAGCAGATGCTTGTGAAATAGCACACCCGCATCCCATAAAACTAATGTCTTCAATCACATTCTGTTTCGTTTGCAAATAAACCGTCAATTTATCCCCGCACAAACGATTAAATCCTTGTGCCTTTCTCGTCGGATGAGTCATCTCACGATGATTACGAGGGTTACGGTTATGATCAATGATGATCTCTTGATAAAGTTCACGTAAATCCAACATCAAGCAAATACCTCTTTTACTTTGTGCAATGCTTTCACGCACTGATCAATTTCATGGGTTGTATTGTAAAACGATAACGCAAGCCGACTGGTGGCCGCGACTTCA
>DAHWEW010000053.1:0-9365 GCA_027326225.1 Legionellaceae bacterium | reverse complement strand
CTGAGGCGTCAGGATTAGCTACGAAGAACGATTAAAAAGAAGCCCGATATAGAAAACTAACCCTATGTGAGCATGCTTCAGTACTTGTGGGTAATGATATGGCCGCGGAACGTCGGCGTTGAGTAAAAAAAGTCGAGCATCGCGTGAAAATAATAAGATGGTCTTACGATATGACTTAAGCAAATTCCTTACTCAACAATTGATTTAAGCTACAATTACGTCTATAAATACCCATAATCTTATTAAAAGGCATTAACATGACCCCCAAAAATATTAATCAATCTACTTCCTTAAAGCATCCTGATTTTATGGACTATGCGCGCTCGCATGGATTTGGTGAATTACACATAAAGATAGACAAAAAAACAGGGATGCAAGCCATTGTTGCCATTCATAGCACAAAATATGGTCCCGCATTAGGTGGCTGCCGTTTTATCGAATACCCCAATACAGAATCTGCCATTCATGATGCCATGCGTTTGGCAATTGGCATGAGCTCAAAAACAGCTCTCGCCAATCTCCCTTTAGGCGGTGGAAAAGGAGTGATTATCAAACCGTCTGGACCCTATGATCGAGAAGCCTATTTGAGAGAATATGGTAAATTTATTGATAATCTTGGTGGTCAGTACATCACTGCCCTGGACAGTGGCACACAATTAGAAGATATGGACATCATTGCTCAGCATACGTCCTATGTTGCCAGCCGAACAAGTCATGGAGATCCTTCTCCTGCAACAGCCATAGGAACGTTGCGAGGAATTGAGGCCGCTGTCATGTTCAAACTCAAAATACCCAGTGTACGGGGTTTACATGTTGCGATTCAAGGACTGGGGCATGTTGGATATCGATTGGCCGAACATCTACACCTCGCAGGGGCAAAACTCACTGTTGCAGATGTCAACACCAATTTAGTTGAACGTGCTGTCAAAGCGTTCAATGCTTTGCCTACAAGTCCTGCTGACATCCATGCTGTTTCCTGTGATGTTTTTGCGCCTTGTGCTCTGGGTGGAGTTATTAACGATACCACCATCAATCAATTACGAACCTCTATTGTTGCCGGCGCAGCCAACAATCAACTTGAACATACTTATCACGGCCAACAATTACACGAAAAAGGAATACTGTATGCGCCTGACTACGTTATCAATGCAGGCGGGGTCATTTTTGCGGCCAGTAAATACCTAAAAACCTCTGAAGAACAAATGAATCTTCAACTCAATAGCATTGGAAATCGATTACTTGAAATCTTTGAACGGTCCGCCATAGAAAATAAGCCAACAAGCATGATATCCGATACTATCGCCCAAGAACTGCTTGCCTAAAGGTTCCTAACTATGAAGCACCTCAACCTCACGCCGACGTTATATCAATATATGCTGGATGTCTCGCTCCATGAGCATCCAGTGCTAGAGGCCCTTCGCCAAAAAACAGCCTCTCATCCGCTAGCAGCCATGCAGATCGCTCCTGAACAAGCTCAATTTATGCAGATGTTAATTCGGTTAATCAACGCAAGACATGTTTTGGAATTGGGAACCTTTACTGGCTATAGCGCATTGGCCATGGCCATCGCACTCCCTGAGGATGGTCATCTGATTACCTGTGACATTAATGAAGAATGGACCCATACAGCACATCCATATTGGCATGCAGCAGCGCTTGATCAAAAAATTGAATTACGCATCGCACCAGCACTTGAGACCTTGCACCAACTCATTAACGATGGATTTGTTCATCATTTTGACTTTATTTTTATCGATGCAGACAAAACCAATTATCTCAAATATTATGAATTAGCCTTGCAATTGGTCAGCCCCAACGGACTCATTATGATTGACAATATTTTTTGGGAAGGCAAAGTCATCGATCCTAGAGATAATGGGGCTCAAACTCGAGAAATTCGTAAACTCAATCAAGCACTTAAAAAAGACCCACGTGTATGGGTAAGTCTTTTACCTATCGCAGATGGGGTGTTTTTAGTTCAACCACGCCAAAAGGAGATAACCAAGCATGAATGAGACAACAAAAAACAACCCCTGTGGATTAGACGGCTTCGCATTTCTTGAGTTTTCAGCTCCAGAGAAACAAATTATACAACACAATTTTAATGCTTTAGGTTTTCAGGTAACAGCAACCCACAAAACGCAAGATATTACACGATATGAACAAGGCCAAATTCAGTTTATTCTTAACCATGCCAAACCATCTCAAGCAGAAGTTCATGCAAAAACACATGGCGCCGGCGCCTGTGCCATGGGATTTTATGTAAGCAACGCACAAACGGCATTTAAAGAGGCCGTTGCTCGTGGAGCAACCCCTTTTGAAGAGGTCGATGCTGTTCACCATGGCTTACCGGCCATTCAAGCTATTGGCGGGAGTGTCATTTATTTTGTAGACAAAAACCATGCTCCCTTTCAAGGCCAATGGAACGAACAAACGCCACCAGCATCTGCAGTGAAATCAACCGGTCTTCTCGCCATTGATCACCTCACTCATAATGTATATCGCGGTAACATGGATAAATGGGCTCATTATTACGAATCTATTTTTAACTTTCATGAAATTCGTTTTTTTGATATCAAAGGACAAGCTACTGGGCTAATCAGTCGAGCACTTTCAAGCCCTTGTGGGAAAATTAAGATTCCATTAAACGAATCGAAAGATGATGTTTCACAAATTGAAGAATTTTTACATGAGTATCAAGGTGAAGGCATTCAACATATCGCTTTAAGCACAGATACTATTTACGAAACCATTCATCAACTTCGTCAAAACGGCGTTCACTTTCTCGATGTGCCAGACACTTATTACGACATGATTGATGCCCGTATTCCCTGGCACAAAGAACCTTTAGCGCAATTAAAAGAAGAGCGCTTACTGATTGACGGGGAGCGTGACCCCTCCCAAGGATTATTATTACAACTGTTCACACAAAATATTTTCGGCCCTGTCTTTTTTGAAATCATTCAACGTAAAGGGAATCAAGGGTTTGGTGAGGGTAATTTCACCGCGCTTTTTGAAGCCATAGAACGCGATCAAATCCGTCGAGGGGTATTATGAAACTCGGAAGTCTTAAGACGAAAAACAGTAGAGATGGAGCGTTATGCCTCGTCAATCGAACACTGACAACTGCTGTGTTAGCCACCCACATTGCGCCCACTTTCCAACAAGCTATTGAACATTGGCATGATATTGAACGTGAATTAACCGAATTGAATACCGCGTTAGAACAACAAACGGCAAAGCAAACCTTCCCCTTTAATCCACAATTAATGGCCGCCCCACTCCCCAGAGCCTATCAATGGGCAGATGGCAGTGCTTACGTTAATCATGTCGAACTTGTTCGTAAAGCACGGGGCGCTGAAATGCCCACTAATTTCTGGACTGACCCTCTGATGTACCAGGGCGGCTCAGACACATTTTTAGGGCCAACTGATCCTATCTCTGGCCTGGATGAAGTCTTTGGCATTGATTTTGAAGCAGAAGTAGCCATCATAACCGATGATGTGCCCATGGGCATTGATGCAGCTTCAGCTGAAAGCCATATTCGTTTTATATTATTGGTTAATGATGTGTCCCTGCGCAATTTGATTCCTGATGAACTCGCAAAAGGCTTTGGATTTTTTCAATCTAAACCCTCAAGTAGTTTTTCACCCCTCGCACTAACGCCCGATGAATTAGTGCCATACTGGGATGGGAAACGCTTGCATCGACCTTTAAAAAGCTATTTAAATGGTCAACTGTTTGGCGAGCCAAATGCAGGCGTGGACATGACCTTTTCTTTTCCAGAATTAATCGCACATGCAGCCAAAACCCGTTCTTTAAGTGCAGGCACAATTATTGGTTCCGGAACGGTTTCCAATATCGACCGCAGCAAAGGCTCCTCTTGTATTGCCGAAAAACGCATGCTTGAAATCCTCCACAACGGCCAAGCTAGAACGCCATTTATGCGTATTGGCGATTCCATTCATATCGAAATGGAAGATGAGAGTGGCCAAAGTCTATTTGGTGCCATCCACCAGGAAGTCACTCGATGAAACTTTACGACTATTATCGATCAACTGCATGCTACCGTGTACGCATCGCTCTGCACTATAAACATATACCTTTTGAAACATGCCCAATTCATCTTGTGAATCAAGGGGGCGAACAACATCTGCCTCAGTACCTTAACATCAATCCCCAAGGATTAGTCCCTGCACTTGAAATCAATGGTGCTATTTTAACCCAATCGCTTGCCATTATCGATTACCTTGAAGACAGCTATCCATTACCCACGCTGCTTCCGACTGACTCATTTCAGCGTGCACAAATCAAAAGCTTGGCCTTAATGATTGCTTGCGATATACACCCGTTAAATAATCTTCGTGTATTACAGCAACTCAAACAAGCGTTTTCAGCCACAGAAACACAAACTCGACAATGGTATCATCATTGGTTAAAAAAAGGATTTGATGCTTTTGAAACACAGCTCCAAACTTTACCCAGAGACATCGATGTCTGTTTCGGAAACACCATCAGTCTTGCTGATGTCTGTCTTATTCCACAAGTTTATAATGCAAAACGGTTTCAATTTTCTTTAAATGATTATCCATTGATTCAACGGATTAATGACTACTGTCTTCAACAAGAGGCATTTATCAAAGCAAGCCCAAAAGAGGAAGTCTTATAAAATTTATTTATACAGAAAAGCGAGTCTCTTCCTACCTAAAACCACGCACTCTCTATCTCAACCATCGAAATACCAGAGGAGTCGTGTTTTAATGTTGTCCACACCGGCTTACACCGATGTATATCCCCGACTAAGACCACACCAACCCTGCAGTAATAACGAACTAATAATCCATCTATCATTTGCTTAGAATCAACCGACAAGCAACGCTCACCACTCTTTAACTCTATCGCCCAAGGTAAGGTGCGTGATATGTCGAGCGGCACCTGTTGGCTCGCATCAAGTGGAGAATCAAGTGTCAGTTGAATACTATTTCTTAACCAAGGCGACAGCGGACAAATCACTAATCGGTCAGATCCAAAGCGCTTTGAAAAACAAGGATCATGAATTAAATGATCCTCTCCCACACAACGCCAAGCATCCTCTCGCTTTATGCGCTCAGATTGTTGCAAGCAATGACCACTCCTCTTCGATTGAATGGTCAATTGGGCGTGCGTTTCGGTCTCGGCAAAAGGACGATATAACTTCAAGACGGTGTCCGCTGCGAAGGCAGCCATCGCACAACTCATTGCATAAATAACAACGAAAATTCGAAACATTGAATACTCTTCATATCACGTAAGCCCAAATCATAACATTAGCGTCATTTAAAATCACAATGGCCTCTGCTATATTATCACCAAAACATTTTTGGAGTATCACATGAGTAACGTTTACAGCAGTAAACAATGTTTAACCGGTCAAGTTGGACTCAACGAAGTCATCACCGTTCAAGGTTGGGTAAAAACACGCCGCGATACAAATGCAGGTTTGTCATTCATTCATTTGCAAGATGGCTCAGGAATTACACCATTGCAAATCATTGCCGAAAATACCTTAACCAATTATCAAACCGACGTATTAGCGCTCACCACTGGCTGTTCAATAAAAGCTACCGGGAAACTCGTCGCTTCACAAGGAAAAGGCCAAGGCGTCGAGCTTCAGGCAGAGTCAATTGAAGTGTTAGGCTTAGTTGAAAATCCTGATACTTATCCCATCTCAGCAAAACGACATACCCTGGAATATTTACGTGACGTCGCTCATCTTCGTCCCCGAACTAATACCATTGCAGCAATGCTACGCGTACGTCACTGCCTGGCTCAAGCCATTCATCGTTTTTTTGACGAACGCGGATACTTTTGGATTCACACCCCCATCATTACCTCAAGCGATTGTGAAGGCGCGGGAGAACTGTTTCGGGTGAGCACGCTTGATTTAATGAATCTGCCTAAAAATGACAAAGGCAATATTGATTTTTCTCAGGATTTTTTCGGTCAAGAAACCTTTTTAACCGTTTCTGGTCAGTTAAATGCCGAAGCCTATTGTTTAGCCATGTCAAAGGTCTATACCTTTGGTCCCACATTTCGTGCTGAAAATTCAAATACCAGTCGTCATCTTGCTGAATTCTGGATGATTGAGCCGGAACTTGCTTTCGCAACACTGGCTGACATGTGTGATTTAAGCCAGGCTCTACTTCGTCATTTATGTAAAACCGTTCTGGAAACTTGTGCGGATGATATAGCGTTCTTTAATCAATTTATTGATAAAACCTGCATCCAGCGCTTACAACATATAGCAGAATCCGAATTTGAAGTCATGACCTATACCCAAGCCATCAAAGTACTGGAAGAAACTAAACGCAGCTTTCAATACCCCGTTCACTGGGGGCTTGATTTACAATCCGAGCATGAACGATTTTTAGCTGAAGAATGGTGTAAAAAACCCGTGATTTTAACGGATTATCCAAAAGAAATAAAAAGCTTCTATATGCGTTTGAATGATGATCATGAGACCGTCGCTGCAATGGACGTTCTTGCTCCCGGAATCGGTGAAATCATCGGCGGCAGTCAACGTGAGGAACGCCTTGATTTACTTGAAGACCGCATGAAAACAGCCGGCATTAACATGGATGACTACCAATGGTACCTCGATCTACGCCGATATGGCACAGTACCTCACGCAGGATTCGGTTTAGGTTTTGAACGTCTGATAAGTTATGTCACAGGCATAGCCAATGTGCGCGACGTGATTCCATTTCCACGCACTCCGGGACATTCGAAATATTAGGGTGTGTTAACAATGGGGCCTACAATACCGATGTCCCGCGCTTCATCCCCAGCCCTTCTTCCTCAAGGGAGAAGGGAGCAGATCGTGCCAACTGATTAACTTCATTGCAAATGATGAGAATCTCTCAAGTTGGCTTGAAAACTTTCCTAAAGTGATTAAAGAGGAAGATTTCGGTTGGCCTGAGAGTACCTTTCAATCAAAGCTGGATCAATTTTTTTACTGATAATTGCAAATACTTTAGGGTAATTTTGAGCTATCACCTCAACCGCTGAATGACCACTGGTATTTGCGTGCATTAATAAACATTGAAGTTTATCCGTTTCAATTGAATTGATAATTTTATCAAGCAAAGGTGGATAATATTCAGCTATAAGTCCTAAAACATTATCGCCATTTTGATTTTGTTGCTCTAATACCTGATAAAGTAACGTCGAATCCTTGTAGCTTACTAATTCATCCACCAATCTATTCGGCAAAGAATCTTTACCTAATGAGGGCATCGTAACCATATTATCTTCCAATAAAAAATTGACATGTCTTGTCTCTTGAAACACCAGCAAAACAAACGATTTAAGATACTTATCTAACATCTTGTTATTTGTCGGTGTTTTTTCTAATTCACTTTTATAGAGATTAATCAAACTGATTAAGTTGGATTTGTTGTTCCGATAATGCCTATCATCTACTTCTTTCAATTGTTCAAATATATTCATAATAGCTACATATTTTTTTTCAACATAGGGATGGCTACTTTTCAATAATGACACAAACTTATCCTGATTCTTATGATTAGGTGGCTCTAATTGAGCATTGGGTCCAGCAACAACTTCAGCTACCCGTTTTCTTGCCCCAGGATCAGTTAATGCTTCATAAAACACTTTGGCGGACCTCGTTTGTCCAAATGCAGCAGTTTGATCTCCAAAAAACGTCCATTTATTCTCTCTTTGTTGAGAAACTTGCAAAATGAATGATTTAATATATCCATTTACCTTTTCAATATCAGGTGGTTCATGGTTAATTTCATTTTCATAAAGCTTTCGTAACTTCATCAAATGGTCTTTTTTTCTCTCGCCACCCTCGCCGGAAAAAGAACCCCAAGATGAACAACTGTCGATCGACTTATTCATTGCGCCTAGAATTTTGTGATATAAGTCCTCAGACTCTTTGGTTTCTTTTGCAGATGGAGAAACATCCCTGAGTGATTTCCTTTTGTCAACGAAGCGATCGAAGCAAACTTCACGGATTGAATCTAAATGTTTATATAAATCACTCTTGCCCATCCTATCAGGCTCAGAAAAGTGAAGAATAGTTAAAATCTGTTCATTGGTAATTTTGAATACTCGAGTATAAAGATCGTCCTTATCTCCATCATCAACAAACGCTGTTCTAATCGCTTCATATGCGCGTTCTGCGTGTCGATTTTCTGAAATGTTCCCTAACTTGCCAATTGATAATTGAAGGGTCATCAATGCTTGCAGCAACTTTAATCTATCCATTAATTCTGGGGAGGGTCTCTGATCAGGCCAATCATAAAGACTTCTTGGATTGTTATAACGTTCAATTGTTTTAGCTATATCAGAAAGCTGCTTACTGTATTGCTTTTCAATATCTGCACTGCTACTTACCTCATTATTAAAAAGAAGGATTAAGAAGCGCATCGCATCTTGTGTTGAGTCATTTAACTCAGTTGATTGAATCACTCGGTTAAATACGTGTTCTCTATATTCCTTACTCATCTCTTTCAAAGGCAAACGTTTTTGATGCGTTAACAGCAGCCTCATTATTTTACCATCGAAATCATGATAATACTCTGAAGTTCCTATACGACTCATAGCACTCTGGCCTATCTTATTCTTCTCTTTCAACAAGTTAATAAATAATTCAGGATCCTGCTTTTCAATGTCTACGAGCAATTCTGGATAAACTTCAGCGATATACTTAAAGCTATTGTTGCCTGCTTTATCATGCCATTCTAAAACTGTATTCAATACGTTTGAACCTTGATTTTGTTTTTTATCGCTTAAAAGTGATTTAATCAAGGCATTTAACCATTGATATTGAGAGAACCGATCACCTTCCTCATAAAATTGCTCTAATACCAAATTTCTATGATCTGGATTCTTTGATAATTCACTCAAACAATGTTGTATAATAACAGGCTGAGCTATTTCATTTTGAATGCGAATCAAATTCTTAAAGATACTATCACCATCAAAGTGTTTCTGATTTAAGGTCTCAACCAGCGCTTTCTTCTTGGATAAGTCTTCCAATAAAATAGGCAGTCGATCGGGTACATATTCTGCTACTGCAAGCAGTAAAACACCATATTGTTCTACAGGTAATTGTTTTAAAGCTTCTGGCTTTAATTTATCTTTTAAAAATTCAATACGATCATCTGGATTTTTGCGCTCAATTTCTTTTTTGAACGTCGCTTGCAAAAATGTCTCGGTCATCTTCACCAGCTGAGATTTATGTTCAGGTACTGATAAAGATTTCTCTCTAATAAATTTAACCAAATCTGCCTTATATTTGATACCTTCTTCTGAATTTATGACTTCATCTAACTTTATTTGAGAAACAGTTTTCTCAA
>DAHWEW010000052.1:0-9433 GCA_027326225.1 Legionellaceae bacterium | reverse complement strand
CGTCTTCAGGTCGTCATCAAACGCGATGGCCTCCTCTATCAAATGTCTTTTGCCAATGGGGATAAGCTATCTGAACTCACAGAAGTAGGCGTAACTAAAAAACGAGACACCGGTACGACGCTACGTTTTTGGCCGAATGCTAAATATTTTGACACCACACGCTTATCTCTCAAACAACTCACTCATGTGCTTTGTGCTAAAGCCGTTCTATGTCCTGGTTTATCCATGACTCTTATCAACAAAATGACCCATGAAGAAACCACTTGGTGTTTTGAGAAAGGATTAGCCGAGTATTTGTGTCAATCATTACCTCCTAATTATTTTCCAGAAGATCCTTTTGTAGGTGAGTTTAAAAGCACAGATGCAACGGTTGATTGGGCATTGGCATGGTCTGATTCCACCACCGCTTTTTTGAATGAAAGCTATGTCAACTTGATCCCTACTGTGCAGGGAGGAACACATGTCAATGGCTTACGCTCAGGTCTTTTTGAAGCTTTAACTGAATTTTGTGAGCTCCGTAATCTCATACCAAGAGGCGTCAAAATAACCGCAGATGATCTTTGGGAACCTTGTCATTATGTGTTATCGGTGAAAATGAAAGAACCACAATTTGCCGGTCAAACCAAGGAACGTCTGAGTTCTCGACAAACGACTGCATTGGTGAATACTGTAATTCAAGATGCATTTGCTCTCTGGCTAAATCAACATCGCAGTCAAGGGGAAATGATTGCAGCATTTGTCATAGAGCGTGCGCAAAAACGTTTGCGTCAAGCCAAACAGGTCTCTCGAAAACGCGTGCATCAAGGACCTGCCCTTCCTGGCAAATTAGCAGACTGCTTACAACAAGATTTAAATCAAGCCGAGTTATTCTTAGTTGAAGGAGATTCGGCAGGCGGTTCAGCAAAACAAGCACGAAATAAAGATTTTCAAGCCATATTACCACTGCGCGGCAAGATATTGAATGCTTGGGAAGTAGCCTCATCAGAAATCCTTGCTTCCCAAGAAATTCATGATATTTCCGTCGCTATTGGGATTGATCCTGGTTCCGATGATCTATCAGGACTTCGTTACGGCAAGATTTGTATTCTTGCTGATGCTGATTCAGATGGTGCCCATATTGCAACGCTCATTTGCGCGCTATTTTTACGTCATTTCAAACCATTGGTAAAACAAGGATATGTGTTTGTTGCCATGCCACCTCTATATCGAATTGATGCGGGCAAAGATATTCATTACGCATTAGATGATGAAGAAAAAGAAAAAATCATCTCCATGCTCACAAAAACAACCAAATCAAAAATCAACGTCCAACGTTTTAAAGGGCTCGGTGAAATGAACCCGATACAACTACGTGAAACAACCATGGATCCAAACACCCGCCGATTGGTGCAGCTCACGCTAGAAGATGAGCCAACCACGCTAGAGCTTATGGATATGATGCTCGCTAAAAAAAGAGCCTCTGATCGGAAAAATTGGCTAGAAAATAAAGGAAATCTAGCCGAAATTTAAGTTCAACTTTAGCAACGGGAAGAGATTGGAATAGTCATTCGTCCACAAGATTTCTTCCGCGTCGGCCACAAAACGCCATCCCTCCTCACTCATCATATAACCAGCCAGCCGTTCATTGGTCGTCAAAAGCGCCCATTCAGCAGCAAATTGTCCCAAACGAGGATTAGGAGCTTGTACTTTGTGCAGTAAAATCATATCCATCTTTCTTGCAGCTCCCGTGAGGACTGGTAAAACATTCAGGTGGCGATTGCTGATATTAACTAAAATCACCCCATCCTTTGTCAATTTTTGTTGATAAAGAGCGAACGCTTCTCGAGTCAACAGATGCACGGGAATGGCATCAGAATTAAATGCATCCATCACCAATAAGTCGTGAGACGCGTCTTTTGCTTCAGTGACGGCCAACAATCCATCATTTCTTATCAGTTCAACATGAGGTAGACAATCACGAAGATAAGTGAATAAGTTAGGATCGGTTGCAATATCGATGACTTGTTGATCAATTTCGACCATCTTCAGCTTATCATCTTTACGAAATTGACAAGCCATCATGCCTGTACCTAAACCAAGCACTAAGGTATTCATCGATGGATTGGAACGTTGCAAATATTGCACCACAGGGAAAGTAGCACCAAAATACGCATGCGTACCATTCACCTCTTCCTCTGGCACTTGAAACCCGTGAATCGTGCTTTGGCTCATTAACACATGAGCCCCTGCTTGTGAAAAAACCTGTTTCACCCCATAAAAATTTCTTTTTTGACTCAAGGTTTCTGTCGATTTAAACCAGGGAGAGATGAACAGAGATCCACATAAAATGGCCATGCCAACAAAAAGAGTCTGGACTCGGCGTGATTTTAAAATGGGTAAATAAAGCAATGCCAACAAGAAGATAAGGGGATATTCATACGTATTTTTGAAAAAGTGTGGCGCCAATACACCATTAAATAAGCCCGCCAAAACACCACCCATGCTCATGCAAAAATAAAACAGAGTCAACTCATTCGCTGGCGGCTTAGTCCTTGCTAATTCGCCATGGCAAAATAAAGCCACCATAAAAAAGGCTACTAAATGCGCACCAATCAATACATAGAGAGGGATAAGATTGCCCCCAATCATAAAAAAGAGGAATGCTGGAAGAAGAAAATACAAGGTTTTTCGTTGTACAAAATCATGGGGGATAAGAGGCTTTTTAGCAAAGGTGAGAATAAACGACAGCAAATATAGCCCGAGAGGTAACACCCAAAACAAAGGAGTGGCTGCAATATCGGTAGAAATATAAAAGGTAACACCCAGCATCAAACTACAAGAAATAAAACTCAAAATAATCCAGCGATGCCATCCCAACTGACGTATTTTTTGGACTGGAGCAGAGAACTGACGATAGGGTTCATATGGAAGTGCACATAAAAGATAAACCACCAAACCAAGATAAACCAGATAGAAAACATTCCAACCCCAAAATTGTTTTGTCACACCTGAAAATCGTTCCACCAACCAAGGATAGCTGAACAAGGCTATCAAACTACCAGCATTACTAGCCACATATAGAAAATAGGGTTCAACCCCAACGAATGTTTTGGACTGACTAAACGCATATTGCAACAAAGGCGCCGACGCACCCACCACCCATAAAGGCAATCCCAGTTGTAAAACCAAGTCCTTAAGAATATCTATTTCAGGCAAATTCTGCCCAATCTTCGGTAGAAAAGCTAAGGGAAGCATGGCAAGACTTAAAAAACACAGTGAAAGATGAGTGATGCGAAACCGACGTATGTTTTTAAAACGACTCAATATCCACACATAGCCGTATGCGCCTAAAAGCAGCAGCTGAAAAAAGAGCATGCATAGTGTCCATACAGCAGGCGTCCCCCCATAGATAGGCAATAAGACCTTGGCCACCATAGGCTGAATGATAAATAGCAAGCCAGCAGATAGAAATAAGCTGGCTGAAAAAAGGAATCGATTGATTTTCGAGGTTAACAAGTTAATAGATGTTTCATCCGAGTTAGGGTTCAAGTGAAGCATTAAGCATCCACTTGGCCTTTTCATGAGCAAAAATACGATCAGCCAAGAGCGCAATGGTTCCTTCATCGCCCATTTTTTGTGCCAAATCCATGGATTTGTTTAAATCGCCTAGCAAAAACTCATGATCATGAGCCAGATCAGTAAGCATTTGATTCGCATTTAAGCCAGAATTCCCATCTTTAATGGTCTTTAATTGCTCGAATTCTTTAAACGTAGCGGGCGCTCTATGCCCCATCATCAATAATCGCTCCGCAACTGAATCGACTGCTTCGGCCAATTCGAGATATTGAGACTCAAATAATTCATGCATGGATTTAAACTGTGGCCCTTTCACATGCCAATGATAATTTTGTGTTTTTAGATATAATGCATACGTATCAGCCAGAAGGACTGATAATCTCTTGACCACATCACTCATTAGGAACTCCTTGTATGTTTCATGATACATATATATCCAAGTTACTTCAAAATGCTCGTTTTGAAGTAACTTAAGATATAGCATAGATTATTTTATATTTAAAAGCATCTCTCTACAGCTATCTGCGGCTGTCTTTTCCTCTAATCCCAACTCTTTTTTACCTCTGGGCGTTTGAGGTAAACTGGCATAAAATGTAGTCATACTGTCACTGAAATATCGTCTTGGTAAATAAGGCTTTCCGATGTGTGAATAGACTGGCTTCCCTTCTAGTGCTGCTTGATTTAATAACGCACCGGGGACCGCTTGTGCGACCTTATCAGCGGCTGATGCGGCATCTGGACCCGTGATATTGACTCGCAAAAATAGCGACTGAAGGTGTGAGTTATTGATGGTTACATCAGGATGTTTTATCCGACTCACAAAACTGTCAGGTAAGATCACTCGAAACTGACGGGTCACTGTGTACTTTTGACAGATGAGTAATATTTCCTTTAAATAAGCATCTAAATCTTGAATCCCTGGATGAAGCCCCAAACGAACTTGCATATTCGGATGATTTGGCAGCTCTGCCAAAACAGACTCTAAAAAAGTCATGTCGGTCGTGATAGGTTGGGTAGTACTGCTGATAAAAGCCAAACCTTGATAAGGCTCTATTTCTAAATGATGTCTGATTTCTGCAACACTTTTTGTGGCAGGAGATTTGTCTCTGCAGGCATTATCAATACTCAAATGACCCATCAGATGAAGTCTCGTGGGCTCCACATCAAAATCTTCCATGGCATCAGAAAGAGGCACTGCCCAATGAACATGAGCATTCTTGTTTAACTCGTGGACATGCTGCCATAAACAGTGATGTTCTGGTTTGAACATAAATTCATATGCCATCAACACAGGGACAGTTTTGAGTCTCTTGGCCAGTTGAAAAGGAATTTCGTTATTGACTGAGGGTATTCCAAAATAGGCACTATCAATCTTTTGACGAAGAAGATAGTCAATCACCATCCCACATTGTGCATCTGTACAAGATCCTTCGGTAATCGGTTCAAAACCTTTACTAAGGATGTCTGACAAAGATATTTTCTCAAGGGCTGCACTGGATTCAAAGCTCGCTATACGTCCTGACGCTGTTTCTGTCAATGAGAACAAAATAGCCTCATGCTTGTCTTTTTCTAAAGATCTGATAGTGCTTAATGCCAAATCAGTATCACCGATACTACTGATAAAAAAAATGATTTTCATGAAGATATTCTCTAATTAGCTATAGGTAAGCGAGGTCTCTGTCATTCCCCGATTCCTTCACATCATCACTCAGGAAAAGATTATCCTAAACTCAGCAATTGAATCCAGGATCATTGAGATTATAATTGCCATGTAATTTCATATTAATGCAATAAATAAAAAAATTATACACTTACACAAAAGGAATGACAAGATTTCCACCAGTTAAAACATGAGGATTATCAGGCAGATTGTTTCACATCGTGATAAGCTTGAGATGACAAATCCTCATAACCGTCTTCTAAGACATAGACATCGTCTATCATGACTTGTCCATCAACCAAGTCAGTGCCTGTTAATACTGGACTTGGCTGCATGTGCTCGAGAACACCAGAAGCATTCTGTAATAACCTCCTACTGAGATCAAGCGAAAGACCCACTCCTAACCCGACCCCTTGTCCAACTAGTCTTAACGCATTTCCCATAAACCAAGCCAATGAAGCACCACAAAAAAAATCGAGGGCATGCCCAACAACAGTTGGGGCTAAGAGCATAGCCCCTGTACTACCAGCAGGTCCCACTAACACACAAACACAACTGCCAATGATTCCAGTCAGAGCATAGCGAATTGGATAAAAAGAACCAGAGTTCACAATCGCTCCAGCCACAACATAACCCGTGGCACTGCCTACCACTTCCATGGGTTTGGATATCATAGACATCATGACTATGGTCATTGGATAATCGCTTTTATATTTAGGATCTAATAAATTGCATTCAGTGGTGATAAAATCATTAAAATCATGCCATTGTTGTTCAGTAAAATGGACGTCCAAACAACCATTGACTGATTCGTAGCAGTTCTCCTTTGATAGATAACGTTTTGCTGCTAAAAAACAACAGGCTCTTGTTTCTTCATCGATCATATTTGTAGCAGTGACTCCCATCGCTTTATTCATCAAACGTTCTAATGTCGATGAGTATCCTGTTCCCAGAGTATATGATTTATCAATTTGTGATTTGATATAAAAACCAACCACCATCAAAACACGTAAAGCTGTGATATGTTTAGGAAGAGCCTCTTTAGACTCAAAAGTGTTGGTTTCAGATAAATGACTTTTGAAGACATCCAACCATTGTTCGATAAATAAAATTTGTTTGTCTCTAGTTGGAACATCTTTTGCCCCGAATAAAAGGCTAAGGGAATACGGTTGCTTCGAATGCTTAAAATCAACTCTCGCTTCTTTTTCATAATCTTTACGAAGAGCACCCAATTGTTTGACGAAATGAGCTGAGAGCACGAAGGTCATGGTGTCACCTTAATAGATGATGGTTATCATTTATATATTAAGTGCTTTTTAATGAAATGCAATCCTCCCAAAGATGTACATCTTGACTGATGGTTGCCCCAAAAAAGCTATGACGCTTGCAATGGAACCAAGTTCCCAAAATCAACGGCTTATTTTAAATGGTGCAAAGATAAAAAATGACAGAAATCCTATCAATGAAGCGATACTCACCCATTTCAATAACATATACCAGTGTCGCAGACGAACGTTGGCTTTTTTAAGCACTTGGAATTCATCAAGATATACGACTTTACAAGCCCCCTCGCCCCTGTCTGTGATTTTAACACTAGAGATTCGATAACCACCCGTTTCATTATTTATATAGTTAACCAATTGACCTTTCAAATGAACCACGTCCCCAATCTCTGCACTCAGTAATTTGGCCTTGATTTGATTATCATTGGTAACTAAATGATTATTAGAAAGGGTTGTATAGACGAAGCTTTGGCCTGTTTTATTATCTTGCCATCCATACCAACAATGCCAACTATCACTGGAAAAACTCATATTTTTATAGACACCTGTACCTACATTACTTCCCCATATCAGGCATAAATCACGTACATTGATGAAATCTTTCCAAATATCATAATGCCAAATATCGTTAAACCCACTGGCATTATTGTAAGTCACCACAACGCCCGTTAAATCATATTCAAACCTCGGGATGATGGTATAGTCTTGATGATTTGCTTCGATGACAAATGGCTTTTTTGTAGTAGGCGTCTGAATAGGACCCTGTAACATACTCAAATCATAATATTCTGGCGGAGGCAAGTCATTTTTATAATAATAAACCACAGCCATTAACAGGAGACTAACCATCCATATCCATTTAAATAGCGATTGATAAAACAAGGCTAAGCTCCATGCTGTGAATATGATAGTTAACCCTGAATGCCTCCAATGGCATGCATCCACTCTGGAGTTGGTAAAATCAATCTGCGCGTATTCATATCAAAAACCCCGAAGGTTATTTTAGCCTGACTACATAACCCGCCCTGCTCATCCAAAATGTCTTGTCTCATCACTCCAACCTTTTTTTCATAAGAAATCATCTGTGTTTCAATCAGAATGGATTGGCGTAAAATTAATTCTTTCAAAAATTTGATATGGATCTCTAAAACAATTGGACCCACTTTTGTTTCCTGAATCGATTTTAAATCAATGCCTCGTTCATTTAGAAATTCCCAACGCGCTTCTTCTAATAAAGATAAGTACATTGCATTATTCACATGACCAAATGTATCCAAATGGTGCTCTTTTATCAGTATTTGGTATTTAAATATTTTAAAATGTGTCATCTCAAACCCTCAATTGCTTTGTCATACTTTCCATATATCACCTGGGCCATGTGAAATGAAAGGTAGAGCCCTGATTAACTGTTGAATCGACCCAAATTTTCCCACCATAACACTTGATGATTCTTTTCACGATAGCCAAACCAATTCCTGTACTTTCAACTTGAGGATGAGAGGGGATGCTCTGAAAAATCTCGAAAATTCTTTCTAAATATTTTGCTTCGATGCCAGGGCCATTGTCTTTTACAAAAAAGTGATAATACTCATCATTCAATACATGCCCAATCCAAATATTTCCTGTTGGTTTATCCATATATTTTATCGCATTCCCAATTAAATTCATGTAAATCTGAGTCAATTTAGCCTTATTTGCTGTGATGGTTGGCATATCATTTTCTACCATGATGTGAATTGATGGTGGAGGAGCTATGGTATCCATGACTTCTTTGATTAAAACGTTGAGGTTGAGTGGCTCTTGCTCCTGCTCTGCAAGACCTGCTCTTGAATACTCTAATAATCCAGAGATCAGTGCATTGAGTCGCTTTGCCCGCTGCTTTATGAGATCAAAATTTTTACGTGATTCTTTAGGTAAAATATCATAACAATCTTCCTCAATCCATGAAGCCAGATTTTCAATGGCACGAAGTGGGGCCCGCAAGTCATGTGATGCTGCATAAGAGAATTGATTCAGTTCAATATTCGTTTCACGTAATATGTCAGCCGTTTTTTGTAATTTATTTTCTGTTGACTTATGTTGTTGAATTTCGGCAAGTAATTCATCACGCAACACCATCGCATGGCGTAATTTATCAAATAAATCATAAAAAGATCGTGCTAAATCACCCACTTCTCCTTTCTGTTTTAATAATTCAGGATGAACAACAATTGAAAAGTGTTTGAGATCCATCTCTTCGATGCTATTACGAAGCAAATGAATGGGCTTATTGATCGCTCTGATAATGAAAAATAAGATGATGATAGAAATGAACACCGCATCAATGAAGATCACAATTGTCGTGCTTAAATTTTGCTGCAAAATACGATAGGAATTTTGAGCGGCAAGCCTCATAGTAATCAGGGCTTTTTCATTGGCACTCATAGGATGAGCTCTATAATCAGCAATCGTTTTCTCCAGTTGGTGAATGATCTTTAGATAAAGCGCATCGGTCATCCACTTTTTTGCCAGATCAAATTGCTTATTTGCCATAGCTTGAACTATTTTAGATCGCTCTGCTTTAATGATTTGAAGTTGCTGATATAAATGCCCCCATTGTATGGGTTCCATGTTTTTGGCATTTTCAACTTCTTGTTCTAACAGCGCCTCATTCATATAATATCGTTGCAAATATATCTTTTGATGGGTTAAGACATAATCTTTTAGATTATTCTCAACAAAAATGAGTTGATATTTGATTTGCTGAGTACGTTGGTCTCCTTGGATAAAGCCTACAACTTGATTGATGCTTTGCGGAATGCTTTGCGGTGTTAAAGGGCCAATTAAATTTTTTAATTGAACATAGAAAATCATACCAACGATGATGATGAGAAAAGATAAGCTTAAAAAATATAAAAACATTTTTGCTTTTAATGTCACGTTAATCCTTTATTTT
>DAHWEW010000051.1:0-9439 GCA_027326225.1 Legionellaceae bacterium | reverse complement strand
TACTTGGGAAAAATCACCCGTACAGTATTGCCATTAGAACCAGAAACGTTGCCTGCGAACTTAAATGAATCTCCGATGCAGTCCTCTTACCTTAGGCAGCCATAACAACTCGTTTGGTTTTTCGCCAGTTTAGAAGCATTGAGGATAATATTCCCGCTAGTAATCCCCAGAAGGCTGGGGCAATGCCAAATAGCGTAAAACCAGATGCTGATACAAGAATGGTAATGAGAGCAGGCTCCCTGTCCTTTTCATCATCCAAAGCAACCTTTAAACTATTTGCAATGGTACTCAGTAAAGCAAGTCCTGCAATGGCTAAAATCAACTCATTTGGAAATGCAAAAAATAAGGTCACTATCGTTGCCCCAAATGTGCCGATAAACAACCAACAAAGACCAGCAAACACAGTAGATTTGAAGCGATTTTCAGGATTTTGGTCTGCTTCTTTGCTGGTGCAAATCGCGGCTGTCAGGGCAGCTAAACAAATGGAATAGCAACCAAAAGGTGCGAATAGAAAATTTATGATCCCAGTGCATGTCATGAGAGGAGAAATAGGTGGATGATAGCCAGACGAATTGAGTACAGCGACGCCAGGAATATTTTGTGAGGTCATAGTGACAATAAATAGAGGGAGCCCGACACTTATTAAAGCGGATAAAGAAAATACTGGGAAAGTAAATATGGGAGTAGCTAGCTTAAATTGAAATGAATCAATATGAAATAAGCCTTGTAGTTCAGCAAATAAGACGCCAATCAACAAGACAAAAATAATGACATATCTAGGAAAGATTCTTTTTCCTATGAGATAAGTGATGAGCATAGCACCTATCAAGACAAACTGTTGTTGCATAGCAGTAAAAATATTCATGCCAAATCGAATGAGAATACCTGCTAGCATCGCTGTGGTTAGTGCACGCGGAATATGGGTAGTGATTCTTTCAAAAATGCCTGTTACGCCAGTTAAAACAACCAAGCTTGAGGCAAACAAAAATGCACCAATAGCCTCAGGCATGGTGTATCCTGCCAAGCTGCTTGCCAGTAAGGCAGCACCTGGTGTCGACCAACCGGTTAGAATAGGCACACGATAATATAATGAAAACCCAATGCACGTGGCAGCTAAGCTCGAACCTAGGGCAAAAAGCCATGAGCTGATTTCTTGTGGTGTTGCTCCAAGAGATGTGGCTGCTTCAAAAATAAGGACTGCGGAACTAGTAAAACCAACTATTACCGCAATAAACCCCGCCGTCATGTTGGCAAATGAAAAATATTTAAACATAGTCGGGCCTCGCCAATCAGATGAACATTCAGTTGATTTAGGGTGTGCTGACAATTGCCCTAGATTCGGCGGCAATTCTATCATCTTATTGTGCAAATTGCGTGGAAATTTTAATGAAATTATCATGTCTATCTTTGCTAATTAAGCCCATTTCAAGCGCCTTAATTAATGCGCAGCCCATCGTGTCTTTGTGGTTGCAATCGCGAAATTTGCATTGTGATAAATAGGGTCTGAATTCAAGATAACCCATAGCAATGGCTCTATCTGGCATATGCCAAAGTCCAAACTCACGAACACCTGGGGAATCAATCAATGCACCGCCAGTAGGTATGTGATACAGGATAGAGCTGCTTGTTGTGTGCTTGCCTAATGCAGTGCGCACCGAGATATCTTCTGTTTGGATGTTTGTAACGGTTGGCAAAATGCTGCTGATTAGGGAAGATTTTCCCACACCAGATTGACCCACAAACACGCTGGTTTCGTGATCCAAGATATGTTTTAGAGATGTATCGCCGCAGGTATCTTTCACGCTAGTCATTATAATGGCATATCCTAAAGGTTCATATTGCTCAATTAATCGTGCTTTGACGTGTTCACAGGGTAAATCAATTTTATTGAGGACAATACACGCTTTTAGGTTTAAATATTCTGCCATGACTAAGTAACTATCAAGTAAAGGCCAAGAGATTTCAGGTTTTGCTGCAATGACTATCATGATTTGGCTGATGTTTGCCGCAACAGGTTTGATTTGCCCACGCTGATCAGGACGCCCAAGCACGGATTGACGTGGATAGCGGCTTAGTATAACTCCTTGTTTAGGAGACAGTGCTTGCCAAACAATGCGATCACCTGCGACGAGAGAGTCAATATTTGGTCGTATCGAGCATTGAATGCGGCTAGCGTCTTCAGACTCTATCAAGGCATGACGACTGAATCGCGTGATGACGAGTCCTTCTTTGGTTGATGAATGTTCATCTATTCCTGCGGATTGGCGATATCGCAGTTGTTTTTTTTCAACTCGTGCCGATTGTTGAATGTTGAGCCGTCTTTTACTCATGCTGAATCAGTACCTTAGAATCCAATTTTGTTCAAAGTGCAATAGAAGAGGTATACTCCCTATTGTAGAATAATTGATTTTGAGTATGGAGATGAATAAAAGTCAATGAAAGTATACTTGGTTGGGGGGGCTGTTCGTGATCAATTGCTGGGATATCCAGTTAAAGAACGCGATTGGGTGGTGGTGGGTGCAACCTCTCAGGAAATGCTTGCGTTAAAGTATCAGCAGGTTGGGCGAGACTTTCCAGTGTTTTTGCACCCTATCACTCATGAAGAATATGCATTGGCTAGAACGGAACGGAAGATAGGGCCAGGTTATCTTGGATTTCATTGTGATTTTAATCCAGAGGTCACTTTGGAGGAAGATCTGGCAAGACGAGATTTGACCATCAATGCCATGGCTTTAGATGAGGATAAAAAACTTATTGATCCTTATCATGGTCAAGATGATCTCCATGCTAAATTATTACGTCATGTTTCTAGTGCTTTTGTGGAGGATCCAGTTAGAGTTTTGCGTGTTGCGCGGTTTGCCGCACGTTACCATCATTTGGGATTTAAGCTTGCTGATGAAACACGCCTTCTGATGTACAAAATGAGCAAAAGTGGTGAATTAGAGGCTCTGGTTGCTGAGCGTGTTTGGCAAGAGTGGCAACGGAGTCTTCAAGAAAGAAATCCGGAGGTATTCATCAGCACCTTAAGATCATGTGGTGCTTTACAAGAGATCCTCCCAGAGATAGATGCCTTATTTGGAGTTCCTAATACACCCAAATATCATCCGGAAATCGATAGTGGAGTTCATACGCTTATGGTGCTTGGTATGGCAGTCAAGCTCTCATCTGATCCCATGATTCGGTTTGCAGCCCTGATGCATGATTTGGGTAAAGCATTAACTCCCATGTCGATATGGCCAAGCCATCATTGTCATGAAGAAAGAGGTTTAGATGTTATTTTAAAGGTTTGTCAACGTTACAAAGTTCCAAATGACTACCGACAATTGGCTTTAATGGCTTGTCGGTTTCATTTAAAAATTCATCGCTTGAATGAGATGAAAGCAAGTACAATTGTCGGTGTGTTAGAAGCAACAGATGCATTTCGTCGGGGACAATTGTTTGAAAAATTATTGTTGATTTGTGAGTCTGATGCCCGAGGGATAGGTAAAACAGAGATCAACTATCCAGTCGCCAATATTTGGCGTCATTTATTAGCTGAATGTGGAAAAATCAATGCCAAAAGTTTGGTTGCAGACGGTTATGAAGGGGAAGCAATTAAGCAAGGTTTGCATCAATTGAGAGTTAAATGTGTTCAGCAGATCATAGGTGAAAAATGAAACATAAAGAGAATTTAATTTGGATAGATATGGAAATGACAGGTTTATTGCCTGACAAAGATCGTATCCTTGAGATAGCAACAGTGGTGACAGATGCGCATTTGAATATCTTAGCACAAGGCCCAGTCTTTGCGATTTATCAAGATGAAGCGCGTATTTTGGCCATGGATGAATGGAATACAAAACAGCATCATGAATCCGGTTTGATCAAGCGTGTTCAGGATACGGGCGTTACTGAAGCACATGCTGAGAAGGCTACCATTAAATTTCTGGAGCAGTATGTTGGCAAAGGTCAATCTCCGATGTGTGGCAATAGTATATGCTTAGATAGACGCTTTTTATGCAATTATATGCCTGATCTGGCAGCATTTTTTCATTATCGTAACTTGGATGTGAGTACGTTAAAAGAATTAGTCATTCGTTGGCGACCAAAATTGATGAGTGCTCTTGTGAAGCAATCCAAACATTTGGCATTAGATGATATTAAAGATTCGATAGACGAGCTTATTTATTATCGCCAACATTTTATTAACATGGGACCGGAGGTATAAACCATGGTTGAACGTGAACAGTTAGTATTACCACGGGGTGCGGATAAATTGTTATTACATTCCTGTTGTGCGCCTTGTTCTGGTGAAGTGATGGAAGCATTGTTGGCATCAAATATCAATTTTACCCTATTTTTTTATAATCCAAATATACACCCAGTACAAGAATATGAGTTGAGGAAAGAAGAAAATGTTTTGTTTGCCCAAAAACATCATATTCCTTTCATTGATTGCGATTATGATAAAGATCAATGGTTTTTACGGATCAAAGGATTAGAGTGGGAACCTGAACGCGGAGCTCGATGTACGGTTTGTTTCGACATGCGTTTTGAACGAACGGCACTTTATGCCCATGAGCATGGATTTCCTGTGATCACGAGTTCACTTGGTATATCGCGCTGGAAAGACATGAATCAAATCAATGCATCAGGTACACGAGCTGCGAGCCGATATCCGGAGATGGAATACTGGACTTATAATTGGCGCAAAAATGGTGGGGCAGAAAGAATGTATCAGATTGCAAAACGAGAAAATTTTTATAAGCAAGAATATTGTGGTTGTGTCTATTCGTTACGTGATACCAATGAATGGCGTAAACAAAATCAACGTGAGAGGATTAAAATCGGGTGCAACTTTTATAGTGAACAATCAAGCCCAGAACAATAGCAAAAAAGGATATTTTTATGGCCGGATCTCATCACCACGATGACCATGGACATCATCACCATGGTCATGCACATTCCCATGCGCTTCAGTTTAACCGATCATTTTTTATTGCCATTGTTGCCAATGGCTTATTTGTTGTCAGTCAAATTGTTTTTGCTTGTCTTGCCCATTCAACCAGTTTGCTTGCTGATGCCATTCACAATGCCGGTGATGTCTTAAGTTTAGCGCTTGCATGGCTAGGGTCGCGATTATTGCAGAAATTACCCACTGAAGTGACAACCTATGGCATGAAAAAAACATCTATCTTAGCTGCCTTAGCCAATGGGATTTTATTGGTTTTTACTTGTGGCATCATTGCCAGTGAGGCTATGTATAAAATCATCGAGCCTTCCTTTGTGAACTCAACTTATGTGATGATTGTTGCAAGCATTGGAATAGTGGTGAATGGTACTACGGCCTTATTGTTTTTGCATGGAAGAGAAGACTTAAATATACGCGCCGCTTTTTTACATTTGATGTATGATGCTGTTATTTCAATGGGGGTTGTGATTGCAGCAGCCCTTATTTATTGGACAGGTTGCCAATGGATTGATCCCTTGGTTGGGTTAATGATTGCTTTTATCATTCTCAAAGGGACTTGGGCTTTGTTCAAAGACAGTTTCAGATTAATTGTGGATGGTGTTCCACGAGGGATTGTCTTGTGGAAGGTGCGTGAATTGCTCAGTAGTCAAGAAGGGGTACAAGGTGTTCATGACTTACATGTTTGGGCCTTGAGTACCCAAGAAAATGCACTCTCTGTGCATTTATGGATGCCTACTCATCCCTTGAGTGATGAAGCACGCCATGAGCTTGGTCGCAGATTACGAGACGAGCATCACATTCACCATACCACCATTCAGGTTGAACGCATCGAGGGGTATTGTGAAGATACTTGCACGGAGTATCTTTGAACCTATAAATTTGGCAGTTGAATACCTAGTTAGCCAATTCTAGGCCCTGACGATATGCCGCACAGGCTCCATTGTGATCATTGAGTTGCTCAAGTAATTTTCCGAGGGCCATATAAGCTTTTGGCGAGGCGCCAAATTCAATGCTTTGTTCAAAATAGTGTTTTGCTTTGCCCCATAAATGGTTATTTTGACTGAGGCGCCCAAGACATAGAAATAAGGCAGCACAATGGGGTTGTTCTTTGAGTCTAGATTTTGCAAAATTTAATTGGTCTGGGCTGCTGTTGATTTGGCCATAAATGTCTATCAATTCTTCACTAAATTGTTTATTCAACGCACGTCGTAAGAGGGTTTCAGCTTCTTTGATATGTTTTTTTTCTAATAAGTAGTGGCAGTAGGCAGAAATCAAAGCGACATCCTGATGTAAATTTTTTGGCAATTTGTTCATGAAGTTAGTCAAGAGAGCGGGATCATCTTGTTTGATAAGATCGAGTAACACTTGTAAATACCCTTGATGTTGTAACCGGTTGTATCTCTCTAAAGACACCACTTTTTTACGCTTTAACTCAGGCAACAGGGCAATCAATTGTGGCCAATCTTTTACTTCTTCATACAAGCGCATGAGCAATTTCAAGACATAGGGGTGATGTGGTGCTAGATCTTGTAAATGTCGCAAAGTCGCTAAAGCTTGCTCCCATTGATGGTTTGCAAGCTGCAATTGTGCTTGTGTCAATTCAACTGCAATTTTTGCTTCTGGCATGGATTGCTGAGCTTCACGTAGATAGTCATCGCGTAGTTGATTATCGCCCATTTCTTGCGCAGCACGTGCTGCTGTTAGATAGTTGAGAAGAGGTGTATCCGTATCTGGTAGCGCTTTGATGAGATGGTTTTTGGCTTCTAACCAATGTCCCTCACTGAATTCAATCAAACCTTGCCGAGTTTTGGCTTGAGCATTTTGAAGCCTACGTTTTAAGAGCCAGCTTTTGAAAGAAGTAGGAATAGCTGCTATCCAATTAATCAATGATAACAGCAAGTGAAGCAGGATAAAGATCAAAGCCAAACCAATGATAGCTACCCATAAGGTTGTTTCAATGGTCCAATGATTGATTGCAATTAAAAAATAACCAGGATCTTGATGAAGTTGTATTCCTAACCACACCGATGTCAGAAGTAGAAAGAAAATAAATATGATTCGAATCATGATGCATGTTCTCCCTTCAGAGTAGATTCCTGTTTTGTTGTTTCAATCAAGTGATTGAGAAGAGCCAGTGATTGATCAAACGAGGGTCTTTGTTGGATGAGATGAATATGCTGTAGCGTATTCAATTGATTGATAAGCATGATAGTCACCGGTGCTTTTGGATCAAAAGAACGATTGATATTTTGAATGGCATCCGCTAATGATAATTGGTAAATAGGATCGCTATTTTGCAAGACAGCCCACTGTGCCTCAGCTAAGTTTAACCGAATCTCTTCACGAAGCATGGCTTCGTCATTCTTTGAAGGGATAGGTAACACTTCTTGAGCGTGATGTCGCACTATCACTAATTTTTCTAAGAGTTGGATACTGGATGCTAGTTTATCATGCCAAGGTGAGGGGGTTGATTGAGTGTCTGGATGAGGATCTTTGAATAACTCTTGAACGGGTTTGAGAGGAAGTGTATTCAAATGAGAGCGTAAAGCATCTAACTGGCTGAGTATTCCTGCTCTATCGATTTTAGGGATAGATTCTATATCTGCGATGTTTTTGGCGAGCTGTTGTCTCAAGGTTAAAGCATCTTCTTCATGAAAGTTGACTAATAAGGTATCTGCAGAATGGAGTAGTGCTGCTGTGGTTTCCAGATCATCGCCCCAATGAGCATTGATTTCGGCAAGCTCTAAATAGTACCGTACGTTGAATAAAATAATATCACTCTCTTGATACGAATTGGGATGTACGTTTGATTGTAGTTGTTGGTAAACCGAATTTATCTTATTTTGTAGTTGATTTTTCGATTGATTCAAAGCATGTATTGTGGCATCCAATTCTTTTTTTTCATTCATTTGATGCTGTTTGAATCGCGTCATTTGTGCTTTGATTCTCAGAGATTGTTGTTTTGTGCTTTGTCGGAGATCGATGCATATTTTTAATGTATATAGGGTTAGGCCAATTGCAATCAGTGCTAATGCCAGCGCAATCGTATGTTTTGAGTTGCGGCGTGTTGGTTGGGGCAAATGGGTCTTATGATTTTCTTTTCCTTTGGTGCGGTTTGTTTCTGATGAATGTTGAAGAGCGATAGTTGATTTTGTGTCAGAGCTGGTTGTCATGTCTGGATCCTTTTCAGATGCTGTGCATATTGGAGCAGTGTGTCTATTAATTTATCATATTGACTCACTAAAACGGTATTGATGCCTAGCGCATAGGCTTCATGCGCTAAACGTTCACTGATCACCACACAAGGTTTACTGCAAAGCCAAGAAGTTTTAACTTCTCCAAATAATACAAACAAGTGGTGCATCGCTTGCAGGCTTGTAAATAGTATAATATCGACCAGGTCATCATGCCACAGTGAATCGATGAGTTCTTGTTCGATACAGGGTAAAACTCGACGATAGACATCGACTGAAAAGAGTATCGCCTGTTTTTTGAACAAGGTATGTTCAATCTCTTGTTTCCCATTTACGCCCTTTACCAATAAGATCTTTTTATTGCTTACTTGTTGTAAGCTTTCAAGTGCTAAGAGATGCTCACTATCAGCGATTTTGGGGACCTCATCTAGACGAACGTTGTATTTGGACAGCATGTTGCCCGTGGCTTTACCAATAGCGATGTTTTGGATGGAGCTTGGCCATGCTAGGCCATGGTTTCTTAAGGATTCAAAAAAATACGAAACAGCATTGGCACTGATAAAAATGGCAATATCAATCTCGACAAAGTTTGGCAACTGGTTTAACCAAGTATCAGGGGTTGGTTCAATTGAGAGAGCAGGTAGTGCGATAGATACGCCACCTGAGGAGAGAATGTCTTCTTGCAACTGCAGATTTTGACCTAGTGGGCGAGTATTTAAAATACGTAAACCATTTAAGTTCATATGGAGCTACTGTTTAGTAGCGCAAGAGCCCCGCCGTCCAGAAGTGCTTGTGCACATTTTTCTGCTATATTCATGGCGTCTTCTAGGGGGCCTTGTTGGCTATTACTCAAAATGATTTTACCATCCAAGGTGGCTACTTTTGCACGGATGAGTAACTCTTTGTTCTGTACAGTTGGGGTACAATACACGGCAAGAGGCACATGACAATTGCCGCCAAGTAGCTCATTGACTCGTCTCTCGCTTTTGATACACAAGGCTGAAAGAGGGTCATTGAGTGGTGTGATATATTTGATGATTTCTTCATCTTCTAATCGACATTCGATCCCTAGTGCTCCTTGGCCACAAGCAGGTAGCATCATTTCTTCGCTAAAAATCTCTCGAATCATATGTCCTAAAGACATGCGCTCCAGACCTGCTACAGCTAAAATGATGGCGTCATATTCACCGGATTCTAATTTCTGAATTCTAGACCCAATGTTTCCGCGTAAAGCTTTGATGTGTAAATCAGGGCGAATGGCCAAAAGTTGAGATTGTCGTCTTAAACTCGTCGT
>DAHWEW010000050.1:0-9511 GCA_027326225.1 Legionellaceae bacterium | reverse complement strand
AAGAAACGCTTTGGTTGCTCAGCAATTTAGAGGTGCTTTGGGAGATGTGGCGCTCATCTATGCTGCTGATGGTAAACCCAGTACCATTTATATAGGCGGCGGTGAAAATGTCACCGATGCAATGGCAATTGCCAGTGTTGCTGCAAGATTACCCGAGGGATCATTTGTCATCAGTGAAGCGCTATCAAATCAGGCAAAGGTCGTATGGTCATTGGCTCAGTATCAATTTGATAAATATAAAGCGAACCTCAATGTACCTAGAACGCTCGTCCTCTCCCAAGCGGACATTGCAGTCATTGTACCTCAAGTTGAAGCTATTTTTTTGGTACGAGATCTCATTAATACGCCGACTAATGATCTTGGACCTGAGCAACTTGGGGATGTGTTAAAGCAACTCGCTGATGAGCATGGCGCACTCTTTGAGCAATGGGTGGGTGAAGAATTAGTGGCTGATAATTTTCCTGCCATCCATACCGTTGGGCGTGGCTCTGCCAGCTTGCCTCGTTTGTTGTCCCTTCAGTGGGGGAATATCAATCATCCGCGCGTGACTTTGGTTGGTAAAGGGGTTTGTTTCGATTCAGGTGGATTGGATATCAAACCTTCTTCTGGCATGCGACTGATGAAGAAGGATATGGGAGGGGCAGCACAGGTGATTGGGCTTTCGAAATGGCTGATGGCGCTTAAAGTCCCTATTCGTCTCACAGTGTTGATCCCTGCCGTTGAAAATGCGATTGATGGAGAGGCATACCGTCCTGGTGATGTGATTACGATGCGCAATGGCTTGACTGTTGAAGTCCATAACACCGATGCTGAGGGTCGATTGGTATTGGCTGATGCCTTGGTCAAAGCTTGCGAAGAAGATCCTGAAATAGTGATTGATTTTGCAACATTAACCGGAGCCGCGAGAGTTGCTGTTGGAACTGAAATTTCAGCCATGTTTACCAATGATGATCAATTGGCTCATGACTTGACGAAGGCGGCAGAGGAAGTCAACGATCCCATTTGGCGTTTGCCATTGTTTGCGGGCTACAATGAACTGTTTAGTTCAACCATAGCTGATTTGTCCAATGCCAGTGAGTCCCCTTATGCGGGTGCAATCACTGCAGCATTGTTTTTACAACGTTTTGTGGCCAGTCATATTCCTTGGGTTCATTTCGACATCATGGCTTGGAATCTCAGCAACAAGCCGGGTAAACCTGTTGGCGGTGAAGCGATGGGGATCTTGGCTGTAGGACAATATTTGTGTGACAGATATCTTTAACTCTAAAACGAGCCCTCGGGCTCGTTTTAGAGCCCAAGGGCTATCTTTAAAGTGTCCAAGTATGAATCTCACAGTTTCTTGCCTTATATTCCTTATAGTGTTGACGACTATTCTCTTTCTCTGCATCAAGGGTACCAACAATTTCCATGATACGGCGAAAACGAATAAAAAAAGTGGGAATATGGTTAGACAAGTTCAAGATGAGATCGTTATAGCCACGAGGTTCTTGGCCATATCCTATTTGCACGGGTGGTGGGGGCTCTGGACCCTCACCTTGTAAATGATGGGGAACAAAACTATCGTCTTTGTAAGTCCACAGAAGTTCATCTAATGTTTCAGCTTGTTCTTTAGAATCGCAAAAAACAAAAACACGGTGTCCACGAAGATACGCTTTTTCAAGGAGCCGACAAGCAACAAGCCACTTTGCTTGAGGTTCTTTGTCATTGAGTAAATAAAAATCAACGCGAATTTGAGACATTTTGTAGCAACTGTATCAATAAAGGAACGGGTCTGCCTGTGGCATTTCGTTTTTTACCAGAGATCCAAGCACTACCTGCAATATCTAAGTGAGCCCAACGATATTTTTCGGTGAACCTAGATAAGAAACATGCAGCGGTGATGCTCCCGGCGGTCCTATCAAAGGTGGCATTTAACATATCAGCCATCGGGCTATCTAAGGCTTCTTGATATCCTTGAAAGAGTGGTAAACGCCAAGCTTTGTCTTCGCTTTCAATGGCAGCTGTCATAATCATTTGAGCTAAGTCGTCATCGGTGGTCATATAACCTGTGGTGATATGACCAAGGGCCACAATAACAGCGCCTGTCAGAGTGGCAATATCAATGACAAACTTGGGTTGAAAACGCTCTGCATAGGTTAGGGCATCAGCCAATACCAATCGACCTTCTGCGTCAGTATTAATGATTTCAATGGTTTGACCAGACATGCTGGTGATGATATCGCCAGGCTTCATGGCACTCCCGCTTGGCATATTTTCAGCTGCGGCAATGAGACCTACGACATTGATCGGTAATTTTAATAACGCACAAGCTTTCAAAGTCCCAAGGACTGCTGCGGCTCCAGACATATCATATTTCATTTCAGTCATGGCTTCGCCCGGTTTCAATGTTAATCCACCCGAATCAAAGGTAATCCCCTTGCCAACCAGAACAATGGGAGGGGCATCTGATATCCCCTGGTATTTGACTTCAATAAATTGAGGCGGTTCAAGACTTCCTTGGGCGACTGCTTGTAAGGCTCCCATCTTAAGCTTAGCTATGTCGGTGGGCGTTAAAACGGTTGTTTGGATGTCAGCATGGGCTTCTGCAAGCTTTATGGCTTGCTGGCTCAAATAAGAAGGGGTGCAAATATTGGCAGGTAAATTGGCAAGTGTGCGAGTATATTGGATGCAGTCAGCAATATGTTCTGCTTGTGGTATGATTGCCTGACTTGCTCCTTGCAGGAAAAATACAATCGACTCAAGAGAGTAGGGTTTGATAGGTTTGCTCTTGAAATCGAGAAGTTGGTAACGTTGGTTTTCTATCAACAAGAGCATTTGCTGAATTTGCCAATCTGGAGAGCGTTGTTTTAAGGGGGGGAGACAAATCGTGGCTCCTATGGTTCGCTCGTTCAGTAAACAGGTTAAAATATCGGTACATCGGGCAAAAAAAGTGTCCTCTGACCAGTGTGATTCTTCACCGCAATGAATGATGAGTAAACTTTGGCCTGCAATATCAGCTTGGCGTGCCATATCACCATTTTCTTGTAATCTCTTCACCAGTCGACTCAGAAGACCCTGATGGGCTTGATCTATGTTTTTGGCAAACTCGGGCAAATGACCATCATGAAATACACCAATGACTAGACATTGACTGGTATTGAGAGAGGGCGTGGACGTTAGGCCATAATTCATCAAAGCTTCCTATGAAGATTAAAAACTGATAGTGTAGCCGATCACCCATACGTCGTCATCTCAAATCAGTGAGGCATAGAGAATACAGTGCTCATTTTTCGATATCTCGCCAAAGAAGTATTTGTCACCCTCGTTTCATTGACGACGATTCTGATTTTGATTTTCATGAGCAATCAATTTGTTCATTATTTAAATCGGGCGGTCAGTGGACAAATTCCTGGCATGTTGGTGATGAAATTAATGATGCTCGAATTGCCCACTTTGATGGGACTGATTGTTCCTCTTGGTTTTTATGTGGCGTTAATGGTGGCTTATGGTCGTATGTATGCTGACAGTGAAATGATCATTTTAGAGGCATCAGGCTATGGACCACGACAGTTGTTAGGGCATAGTATGTTGATGGCTCTGGTTGTTGCAGGGTTGGTATGGGTGATCATGGTCTGGGCTAGTCCCTTTGTTGCGATTGAGCGTGCAAAATTGTTGCGAACAACAGGGATACAAACGTTGATTCAAACGCTTGTTCCAGGTCGCTTTCAAGCGATATCAGGTGGTCGAGAAGTCTTTTATGTGTCCGCAATGAATCGAGAGCATACCAAGGCTGAAGATGTCTTTCTTTCCCGCCTTGTAACGAAAGAGGGACATGAACAATGGGAAGTTCTTTGGGCAAAAGAAGCTTATGTCGAAACAGAGCCTAAATCGCATGAAGATTATGTGATTTTAAAAGAAGGTAAGGAATACCAAGGTCAACCGGGTCGAGCGGATTATCGAGTGGCCGAATTTGAAAAATACAAAGCTCGTTTGCCGCATCCAACCCTTGAGATCAAAGGAGATATTCGAACCTTTAGCACGAAAAGCTTGTGGCCACTCAATAATCCTGATTTATCAAAAGCGGCGGAGTTACAATGGCGTTTTTCAGTTCCTATGATGGTCTTAACCTTGACCTTAATAGGCGTACCTTTGAGTCGTGTTAATCCACGCTCAGGCAAGTATGCTAAACTATTACCAGCCATAGTGGTTTATATTTTTTATGCCAATTTGATGTTTATTGCTCGCGATTGGCTCATTTCTGGCAAAATTCCAGTGTGGCTCGGGATGTGGTGGCTGCACTTGGCTGTTGCTTTGTTGGGACTCTTTTTTTTATGGCGTCAGGGCCTATTCAAGTGAATCAATGATGAAATTGCTTGACCGCTACATTGCAAAAACGATTTTGGCAGCCATTGCTTTGGTTACTTTGATGCTGGCTGGGTTACAAATTTTTATTTTATTTGTGGGCCAATTAGGCGATTTAGGGAAGGCCCATTATGATATTTTACAAGCCCTGATGTTTGTATTATTACTTGTTCCCTATCAAGTCTACTTATTTTTTCCCATGGCGAGTTTGTTGGGATGCTTGATTGGATTAGGCATCCTGGCCAATCACCGAGAATTGGTGGTGATGAGAGCTTCTGGCATGTCTATAGGGCAAGTGACGATTGCGGTATTAAAGGCGGCTTTGGTGATGATCATTGTGGTGACGATTGTCGGCGAAACATTGGTTCCACAATTATCTTCTATTGCCAATAATCGGAAAATGGAAGCGTTGAGTAATGAGCAAACGCTACGGACATCTATCGGTGTGTGGCTTCGTTATCATAATGATTTTATTACCATTGGTGCTATTACCCCAGAAAATCGTTTAAAATTAGTATATCAATTTAGTTTTGATGAAACCCATCATTTGCGTTTTGCCAGAAAGATTGATCATATTGATGATGTCAATGGGCAATGGCGCGCATTTGGTGTTTCAGAAACAGACTTCTATGATGAGCATACAGAGACTCGAAACGTAGATGAGATGAACTGGGATGTGACATTGAAGCCTAATATTCTCAATGTCAGTGGTCATGATCCTGATGAGATGACTATGCAAGAGTTATATCAATATTTGCATGCAGAAGTGAAAAGTCAACGCATCAAAGTGAACTATCAGCTTGTGTTTTGGCAGCGCATGATCCAACCTCTGACAACAGTTGTGATGATGATGCTTGCCATTCCCTTCATCTTTGGTCCATTACGAGAGTCAACCATGGGCTCAAAGTTATTGGCAGGGGCAACAGCGGGTTTTGGTTTTCATATCATCAATCAGTTTTTTGGGCCAATCAGTCAGGTGTATCAATGGCCTGTTGTGATAGCAGCAGTTGGACCCACCTTGGTGTTTGCCTTGTTGGGGCTTTATTTAATGCGGAGGGTTAGATGATGCTAGCTGCACACATGCGCCATTGGTTTGAGGGAGTCTTTAATCCATTTTTTTTGAGTATTTTACTCCTGCTTGTATCATTCATATGGTTACAATTTCGTGGAAATACACCTCTGGTGCGTGTTGGTTTTCTGTTGTCCATTGTGGGCTTTTGGATCTGTACGACAGGGTGGGTGCCAGGAGCAATGACTCAAATGCTTGAACACCAGTATCAAATTGTCGAGAAGGTCAATCCTGATATTCAATGGGTTGTGGTTTTTGGGGGTGGACATAATGTGTTTCATCCTGGTGTGCCTGCTAATGATGAGCTTTCTTCTGTCAGTATTGAGCGATTGGTGGAGGGAGTGAGATTATACCGACTCCTGCCCAAGGCTAAGTTGGTTTTATCAGGAGGGGCTGGTAGTGTTGGGGGAACGGAATCAGAAGCGTCTTACATGGCAAAAGTTGCGATGTGGTTTGATATCCCTAAAAAAGACATTGTTCTTGAAGATGAATCATTCAACACAGCCGATGAAGCAATAGCTATCAAAGACATTGTTCATCATGATCAGTTTTATCTTGTGACTTCAGCCGTTCATATGCCACGGTCGATGGCATTTTGCCGCAAACAAGGATTGAATCCCATTGCATCCCCTACAAGTCCAACGTTCTATTGGGAAAACACCCATTTGGTACAGGTGGCTCTTCCAAATCATACTAACTTGACACATACCAGTCATGTGTGGCATGAAATTTTGGGGATGCTTTGGGGTAAAGTGCGTGGTTTGTTATGATTCTGAGGCTAACCATGCTGAGAGAACTTCAATGATTTTACGGGCCTGCTCCTCGCTTGAGATGTTGAATTTGGATTTTTGCCAATATTGATTGTTTCGTTTTTGATAGCGTCTGATGGAGTACTTGACTGGGCCAAAGTCTTGTTTGCTATTGTCCCAATCTTGGTAACGGAATAAGATGGTCGTCCATGCCCCTTTTGATAATACATGTTTACCTAATTCTTTTGTTTTTTCAATGCCTTCTTCAGTAAAAGCAATGGTTAAGTCATCGATGGTTTCGCTCATAAGTGGTGTCCAAATTGATTATCTAAAGGTTCTGCTCTTTTTTGTTGAATATCGACATCCCGAGGCTTGGCCTTTCAATTTGCTATCAGTCAATACGTACACTTGAAATTCGATTGTTCAAGATACACTTAAGGCCAATAATCTTGGGGCGTCGAAATGTTCTATTCGATGGATTGTAGTTTGCCATTCACAAATGTCAAGCTTACAGGAGATTGAAATTTATCAAATTGATAAATCCAAACTTGAGGTTTCGTGTTGCTTGGTATGGGTTGATTGATAAATGAATTATTCACCATAGACGGGGTGCCGCAGGCTGAATAGACTTTATTGGCATCATCGCCTACTTGAATGTTAACTCCCTGACAAAGGCTTGTGGCATTGGTGCCGGAACCTGCGATTTCGACACTGGCTACTTTATTATTCATAATATCTACTTGTAGATTGACCCCTTGTTGACCGCTGGGTAAAGACCATTGTGAGTAGAAGGCGGAGTTAAGACCCGGGTATACACTGCCTGTATTCAGCGCTGAGTATATCAATTGCTTGACGGGTACTCTTTGTGTAGGTTGTTGCTTGGATTGTTGCTTACTCAATGGTTGACCACAAGCACTCATCACTTGCTCTTCGCTCATGCCTACTTCAATGTAACCTGAGTTCGCGGGACAATACAATTGTTGGCTTGACGCCAAAGCGGATGAAAATGGGGAGAATAAAACAAGTCCTGTTAAAAGATATTTTGCTTTCATGATAACATCCAAACCTTCCTTATTCTTAAGTTACAGTATAGCTATTATTTTCTATTTTTGCGCTAAATTAAGTGCAAAGGAAGTGATGCTGTGATAAATAGGGTAATGATTTTAAGAACAATTAAGACGAGAAATGGAGAAAAATCAAATCCGCCGAGATCAGGGATGATGCGATGCCCAAGGCGAAAGAGGGGATCAGTGACCCGGCATAAAATATCAGCGATGGGATGATGCCAGTGTGGATTAACCCAGCTCATGATCACCCGGATGATGACAGCATAAAAGAGTAAATTGCAGGGCTGAACAATCAAGTCGGCAACCGTATATAAAGGCACAAAACTCCAAGGAAGGCTCACTCCTAACAATAATGAACCTAAAGCAACGAATTTAAGAAGCTCAACCATCACAAGCACCGAAAAACAAGGCCAATCGTATCGTTGCAAGTGAGATTTATGGATTTTAAACATGTGGGTAATGGGCATCACGATGGGGTTGGTGATTCTATAGATGCTTTGACTCACAGGATGTAAAGCACTGATGCGAAAATAGCGTAGCGCGATGCGGGTCCATAGCACAAAAGCAATCAGACTAAAAAACAAAGCAAATAAAAAATAGCCGACAGCGACCAATCCTGACATTGTGACTCCTTAAACCGAGTAAACGCACGAAAATAGATAGGTTATACCACTTCGTTTCCTAATTGGCGAGCGCGATCGCGCGCCGCCTTCATTGCAGTATGAACCAGTTGTTCAAACTCATGCTCTTCAAACACCTGAAGTGCTGCGGCTGTTGTGCCATTTGGTGAGGTGATCATGTTTCTTAGGGTGGCAAGTGGGAGCTCACTCTTTGTTGCAACACTTAGAGCCCCTTGGACCGTTTGTAAGGCAAAGCGTTTCGCAATATCTTCACTAATCCCGAAATCGACTGCAGCAGCAATCATTGCCTCTATCAATAACAGAGCATAAGCAGGGCCGCTCCCAGAAAAAGCGGTATATGAATCAATGTCTTCTTCCTGATTCACCCAGGTGGTGATGCCAACTGTTTTAAAAATATGCTCAGCGATTTCTTTTTCTTTTTCCGTGGCCTTATCATTAGCAATCAAAGGCGTTGCTGATTCTTTGACAGATGCGGCAATATTAGGCATTGCACGAATCAATGATTGGTTGGGGCTATGAGCTCTAAACCAGGCTAGTTTTATTCCCGTGGCAATGGAGATGACAAGTGCATTTTTTGGCAATTGATCGCTGATTTCAGTCCAAACCTGGCTTATCATGGCTGGTTTAACAGCGAGGATGATGATATCAGCGTTTTGAATAACGGATAGATTATCAGGGGATGTAAAAATGCCTACGACATTTCTTTCTTGAATTAGTGAGGGAGCAGATGCGTAGATTGTATATCTATCGTGGCGCAGTAGGCCCTTAGCCAAGGCATTTGCCATATTCCCAAACCCAATAAAACTGACTTTCATGATGATGTCCTTTCTCCAAAAATAGCAGTTCCAATACGAATCATCGTCGTTCCAGCGCGAATGGCTGCTGGCCAATCATGACTCATGCCCATGGATAAGGTATCCATAGATCCGTTAAGCTCTTTATTTAACGTATGAAACAGTTCGGTTAGTCTTAAAAAAGAGCGATATTGTTGCTCTTCATCCTTCAGGGGTTTGGGTATTGCCATTAAGCCACGTAATCGCAATCTGGGCAGATGCGAGAAAGAGAGTAGAAGCTCTCTGACGGAGGCTATAGATACACCAGATTTTGTTTCTTCGGCATCCATATTCACTTGAACACAGACATTGAGCGGCGGCATGTTTTCTGGTCTTGCCTCATTCAATCGCTGTGCAATGTTCAGTCGGTATACACTATGGACCCAAGAAAAGAGCTCTGCAATTCGCTTGGTTTTATTACTTTGTATCGGACCAATAAAGTGCCAAGTGAGCGGTAATGCGTGTAGGGCTGTTATTTTCTGTTGCGCTTCTTGTAAGTAACTCTCTCCAAACTCTGTGAGTCCCGCAAGGTAGGCTTCTTTCATGGCTGCAGTGGAGTGTCCTTTACTCACTGCAAGGATCTGTACTTCGCCTCCATTTCTCCCACAGGCGTGCTCACTTTGACGGATGAGCGTATTGAGATGTGCTATTTTTTCTTGGATGGTCATCGATGTCTTAATGGCCTCCTAGAATACCATAGAGAATGGCAGAAATGGCCACAATTCCAATGAAGCTCACAAACGCATTGCTATAATGGGTACTGAATTTTTTCATCGCGGGTATTTTATGAATAGCATACATGGGCATCAAA
>DAHWEW010000004.1:0-18262 GCA_027326225.1 Legionellaceae bacterium | reverse complement strand
AAAAGGAGTATGCAAAATTACAGCGGATATACAAGGAAATCCTGGCGCAGGGCGAAAAGGAGTTACCCCCGGTTCCCGAGAAAGCTACTGCTCGTCGCGGTAAAGTAGCAAAATCAGACGCTCATAACCTGTGGGACAGGATGGAAAAACATGGAGACTCTGTTTTATTATTTGCTCAAAATCCACACGTTTCATTCACCAATAATCGTGCTGAAAGGGATTTACGCATGACGAAGGTCAAGCAAAAGGTATCGGGTTGCTTTCGTGTCGCAAAATACGCTGAAGCGTATTGTCGGATTACAAGTTATTTGCAGACCATGAAAAATAAAGGCGTTAATCCACTGGTGGCTATTGGGATGGCTCTGAATAATAATATTGAAATGTAAAATTTGCTCTAATTTTCGAGTTATATAACTGATCTCATGTTAAATCAGGGAGATCCCTCGCTTCGCTCGGGATGACGGGCGAGCAGTTACTGTTGGATTATCATTATTTGTGTAGCTCTTTTGATTGGCCAAAGCTTTTAGATGAAAGGGCTGGTTGTGTACCGCTGTGAGATGCGCTTCTTCTGCTTGAAGAGACACGGGATATTCAGCAAGAATGACGTCTTTGGCACTTTCCTGTTGATAATCACGCTTCAGACGAGTGTTGACGGCATGAACTTCTATGGGAATTTCTTTACGATGCGGCTCGCTCGTGGCCTTTGTTGGATGGGTGATGTTGAAAACAACGTCTTTATGACTCAGAACCGCCTGTTGTGCTGCGATATCGCCTTTCACTTCACCCTCTTGAATGAGCGCTATACTTTCATTGTGACTCACTCTTAAAGGAGCTACTTCCGCAGGGGTAGACATGCTTTGTGAAGGATTGGCTACTTGATAAGCGGCATGAATTTGGCTACCAAATTCAACCACGTTGATTGGATTGGCCCACTTTAATGAAAATTGATAACGTTTTTGATGCGTAGTGGTGGTTGATCCATTGATGGTATGTATTTTGATTGTTCCATTTTCACCCTTTTTACCTGGATACAAAGGGTGTGTCGGCGATCGGCCATCTCGACCATTAGGTCCAGGCAACCCGCCAGGCATAGTCCGCCAATAACCATCGCGATGATGATGGTGATAGTGACAATGTGGATAGGATTCATACCATGTATAAGAGCTCCCCCCATATCCACCTCGACCTCCTTTTCCAGCGCGCCCATGACGACCAGCATGACCAGGAGTACCAGCTGATACGGTTGTTTCAACTACAGCATCAAGAAGCGCTCTATCATCATCTTGGACTGTGATTTCAATACTCCCACCATCACCTGCATTTTCACCATGAGTACCAGGCTTGCCATCTGTTCCGTCCTCACCAGGACCACCATTCGAGCCAGGGATGATACTAGTCGCACTCCTTCCATTGAAACCAGGACTACCGTCTCGTCCATCTGCGCCTATTTTACCATGTCGGCCATTTCTACCTTTGGCCAAAATAGATAAAGAACCATCATAGGACAGATGGCCGCTATGAGATCCAGATATCCTAATCGTCTCATCTCCTGGTTGATCTTTCATATGAATGCTCACATGACCTGCTTCCACCTGTTCCTGTGCATAAGCCTCTTGAGTTTGGCTACCTGAAACATCAATATGCATTTTTTTGGTCATCAGAGGCTCCCAATCAAGTAACAAGAGGAGTTTTATTTTACATATTTTGCACATATTAGTCAATCATAACTCATTGATGTGTGGTTAGTAACACCACTCCTATTGAAATTTTTATCATATACCTTTACTATTTCCTTACTTTTTTGTAACCATTCTTCATTGTGAAGAGTGATTGCCCTTTTTCATGTAGCTCCCATGAGTAAACAAGCCATTATCATAGGTATAGCAGGACCCTCCGCATCAGGTAAAAGTCTGTTAGCCAATACCATTGTCAATGAGCTGGGTTCCGATCAAGTTGTGGTTATTTCTGAGGACTCATACTACAAAGACAATGGCCATTTACCTTTAGCCGAGCGCGAAAAAATCAATTATGACCATCCCGATTCCTTTGATCACGCCCTTCTTTATGATCACTTACGACTCTTACAACAAGGGAAATCTATTGAGATCCCTACTTACTCTCATTCTAAGCACATTCGTCTACCTGATACGCGTAAAATTGGCCGGCATGCCATCATTGTTTTAGAAGGAATTCTGTTGTTTAGCGATAAACCTTTACGCGAAATCATGGATATTCGAATTTTTATGTCTGCCCCCTTAGATGTATGTCTTAGCCGACGCTTGATGCGCGACGTGGTTGAACGGCATCGATCATTTGAATCTGTACTTCATCAATACGAAACCACTGTACGCCCCATGTATCTGCAATTCATTGAACCATCTAGCCGATATGCCGACTTAATTGTGCCACGAGGTGGTGAGAATCGTATTGCGATTGATATGATTCAAGCTAAAATGCGTGAACTATTGGCATCACATACCAAGGGTTAACTTAAGGAGGTTGCTGTGGGATTTTTAACCGGAAAAAAAGCGCTTATTTTAGGTCTGGTGAGTAACCGGTCTATTGCTTATGGGATTGCTAAGGCTTTCCATGAACAAGGCGCAACGCTTGCTTTTACATATCAAAATGAAAAAATCAGAGAACGTGTTCAATCGATGGCTGCTGAATTTGATTCATCACTCACTTTTCCTTGTGATGTTGCACATGACTCAGAAATCACCGCTGTATTTGAAGCGTTAGGCCACTCTTGGCAACAATTAGATATACTGGTCCATTCCATCGCTTACGCGCCCGCCGATCAAATAGGTGGAGATTATATTGAACATGCAAACCGAGAAGGTTTTCGTATTGCCCATGATATCAGCGCCTATAGTCTAGTTGCCCTAGCAAAAGCGGCCCTTCCAATGATGGTTGACACTCAAGGTTCGATTTTAACCTTGTCTTATTATGGTGCTGAAAAAGCCGTACCCAATTACAATGTGATGGGTATTGCTAAAGCTAGCTTAGAAGCCTCTGTACGCTATTTGGCAGCAAGTCTGGGCCCCAGAGGTATCAGGGTCAATGCTATTTCAGCAGGCCCCATTAAAACACTAGCAGCAGCTGGTATTAAAGATTTTCGTAAAATTCAAAATGCTTACGCCAGCCTTACTCCCTTAAGACGTAACATCACAGCCACCGAAGTCGGAAACACCGCAGCTTTTTTAAGCTCTGATTTGGCTTCTGGTATTACCGGAGAAGTCGTACATGTTGACGCAGGCTACCATGCGGTTTCGACAGCAGATTTAGCAGAGTAGTGCGACTCATCTATAGCGGGGCGACTTATACAATAAAAAAATAGCCCCAATATGTCGTCATTGCGAACGTAATGACGATAATATATTTTTGTTTGAACAAATCCTACGTTTGCCTTGTTTATCTATAGAATGGATTCTAGATTAGGTGATTTTGGCCAAGAACGAATGACAGCCTCTAAAACGATTGCATGATTATGCTCTGTGTCTTTAGAGGCGTAAAATAAAGTGACAGGACCATTTTGTGCAGACTTTTTGATTTGCTCAATGCAAGCACTTTTGCTGTTTAATTCCTCAATGTATCGCTCTACAAATTCATGCCATCTTTTTTTAGGATCTTGATGAAACCACTTTCTTAACGTGGTGCTTGGAGTGATGTCTTTAAACCATAAATCAAAATCAAGTTGCTCTTTTTTAAGTCCGCGAGGCCAAAGCCTATCTATTAGGATCCAAACCCCATCCTTTTTTTCTGGAGGGGCATAGACACGACAAATTTGAATTTTTTTTTGGTGATGAGCTGACATAGCTTTGCTGCTTCATTGCGCGATGATAAAAAAGACATGAGTTCCTGTTTAGTGCCTGACAACATTCGCCTTACTCATCAAATCGCTCATGTATAAATCATAATCCATCATACCGTAATTAGCCTCAATCTGCTGAGTAATACTAGCAATTTGCTCTTTATCAAGGGACTTCAGCTGCCCATCATTGATTTTTTTCAAATGAACAATCACGTAATTCCCATTATTTAAACTACGACCAACTTCAGCTCCAACACGAGCTAAGCCAAAAGCGATCTCATTGATATTCTCAGGTGTTTTATCTGTATCTCTCGAAACTTTTGTGATGGACTGCCATTTGAGTTGATGCTGTTCCAATAGTTGTCCTTGGTGTAACGGATTAATATTGGCTGTTAATAAGGTTTTACCTAAGTTTAGAGCCTCTTTCTTAGCCTTCTCTAAAGCTATTTTTTCTTGAATCAAAGGAGTCACTTCAGCTAGCGATTTTTCTTTTACAGGCAAGTGTTTGTTCACCCGTAGCACGATGACACTTTCATTGTCCAATTGGATAGGCTCGCTATTATTTCCCAATACCAATACATCATGACTAAACGCAGCGCTAATCACTTGTTTATTTTTGGTTAATTCATCACCCTCACCTTGACGCGAAAAAGTAGGAGACTCATGAATATCCAATTTAAGCGCATCTGCGACAGGTGTTAATGAATCAGGAGTTTGGTAGCTCAAATCAGAAAGTTTCTCTAACATTTGACCATACTCAGCTTGGCTCTGATCTGCCACCAGCTGTTCCTTCACTTCTTTGGCTACATCCGACAAAGGTTTTATTTTAGATGGTCTATAAGCGACTAATTTAAATATTTCATACCCATGCTCTGTTTTCACGGGATCAGAAACTTGCCCGGCAGTAGATAATTTGATCAGTGTTTTGTCGTATTGAGATTGTCCGGCTGTAATCCAAGGTAAAAGCCCTCCTTTGAGTGCTGATATTTTATCATCAGAAACAGCCTTCACATTCGCTTCAAATTGAGATGGATCTTGTTGTATTGTTTTTGCAACTTCTTCTGCGTGCTGTTTTATCCGTTTTTTATCATCGGGCGAAACATCAGCTGGCACGGCTAATAAAATATGAGCGACTTTCCATTGTGCTGGCGTATAATAATTATTTTGATTGTCTTCGTAATAACGTTTGACTTCATCGTCTGAAATGTGAATCGCATTCTTAATATCAGCCATAGAAATTTTCACGTAATCAACACTCACCATCTCAGGCGACAAAAATTCCTTTTGATGTTGTTGATAATATTTTTGGACATCGTCAGAAGAAACCAATTCCTTTTGAATAAAGCGCAACGCTGGGATTTCCAGATAATCATAATCCCTGGTTTGCATATATAACTGTACAAATTGATTAATCTCTCGAGACAAAGCAAATGACGTGCCAATAAAAGCAAATCGTTGTTGATTCAACAACATGCCTTGACGCACTTCTCTTTGAAAAGATTCAGGTGTGAAAAAAGCACCGTTTAAGGCTTGTTGATATTTATCAGCTGAAAATTGTCCATCCTGTTGAAACTGCGGAATCCCCAAAATCGCAGCATCTGCTTGAGGTGCAGTCACTTCAAAACCATTAGCTCTAGCAGCCTCCATACTGACCATATTCATGATCATATCATCCAAAACCTGCTGCTTTAACTGATTATCAAGCGCTGCAGTCATCAAAGAAGGATCTCTCATCTGACGGACACGTCGATATTGTAACTCATAAGCTTGCTTACTGATTGGCTGTCCATTCACATCTACTGCTGCATTTGACTCTTGGCGAGATTGTAAATAGTAATCAATGCCAAATAAGGTAAATGTTATCGTAACTAGAATGATGATGATCCAAGCAACAAAACCTTGAATTCGTTCGTTTAACTTCTGCAACATTTGTTGAATTCCATAATTAACATACCCGGGAAGCCAGGCTATGAGCGTAAGGTAAAATACCACAACTCATGCATGTCATCAATCAGCATGCTACCTAAATCTTTGGTGAGGAAGAGATAGAGTTGGGCGGCGTGTAAGAAAGCCTAAAAAATGCGAGGATCACACAAAAAAAAAGCGCGCTCTAAGGCGCGCTATGCTGGCGGAGTGGACGGGGCTCGAACCCGCGACCCCCGGCGTGACAGGCCGGTATTCTGACCAACTGAACTACCACTCCAATTCTTGGTGGGTGCTGCAGGGATCGAACCTGCGACCCTCGCCTTGTAAGGGCGATGCTCTCCCAGCTGAGCTAAGCACCCTAGAAATCATGACTCTTGTACAGCTTCTTTTAACGACTTACCAGCCTTAAATTTAGCAACACGTGAAGCTTTAATGTGTATTGTTTGCCCTGTCTGGGGATTACGACCAGTGCGCGCAGAGCGGTTACCTGTTGAGAAAGATCCGAAACCTGGTAAAACGACTTGATCGCCACTTTTTAATGCATCAGTCACAGTGGTCATAAACATATCAAGCACTCTATTCGCATCAGCTTTTGTAACTCCAGTGCCGTGAGCGATTGCTTCAACCAATTCACTTTTATTCATCTTTTCCCCTTTGCAGTTAATCATCCATTCTCGAAGTTGATTACATCAACTAAATCAACTCTAGTCAAGCTGTTACATCCCTGAGAACCCGTGTGTATTGGGCATCGTCGAGAATATACATCTAATTATTAGGCATGTAAATCATTATTTGTGTTTTTTTTCACACTTCTTGTTTGTTTGACCGAAGTAGCGCTCTTTGGTGATGACATTACGCTCACCAAAGGGTTACGTACTAAGGCAATCTCCAAGACCTGATCGATGGTGTTCACTGGATGAATTGTAAGCTTTCGTAATACATTATCAGGGATCTCAACCAAATCTTTCTTGTTTTCTTCAGGAATAATGACATTTTTTATTCCTCCCCGATGAGCCGCTAACAATTTTTCTTTCAGCCCACCAATAGGTAAAACTTGCCCTCGTAACGTAATTTCTCCTGTCATGGCCACATCAGCTCGCACAGGAATATGAGTAATCGCTGAAACAAGCGCTGTACACATTCCTATTCCTGCACTTGGACCATCTTTAGGCGTAGCCCCCTCAGGAACATGGACATGAAAATCAGATTTTTCAAAAAAGTCTTCTGCCACCCCAAAGCTCTTCGCCCGACTTCTCACCACAGTCATGGCTGCGTGAATGGACTCTTGCATCACCTCACCTAATTTACCGGTATGCAATGTCTTGCCCTTACCTTGCATCATAGATGCTTCGATCGTAAGCAGCTCTCCTCCAACACTGGTCCAAGCAAGCCCTGTGACTTGTCCTACCTGATCAAAACTCTCTGCTAACCCATAGCGAAATTTCTTCACACCTAAATATTTTTCAATATTATTACGAGAAACATGTACTTTCTTGACTCGTTTGCTGGTTAAAATGTCCTTCACTACTTTTCGACAAACATGAGCAATATCGCGCTCTAAATTACGTACGCCAGCTTCACGAGTATAGTAGCGAATAACTTCATGAATTGCGCCTTCGCTAAACTCAATCTCTTCAGCTTTTAAACCATTTAACACCAGTTGTTTAGGGACTAGATAGTTCTCAGCAATATTGACTTTCTCATCCTCTGTATAACCTGCGAGTCGGATGACCTCCATTCTATCTAATAGAGGTGCTGGGATTTCTAATGAATTAGCCGTAGCAATAAACATCACATCGCTCAAATCATAATTCACTTCAAGATAGTGATCGCTAAACGTATGATTTTGTTCAGGATCAAGCACTTCAAGCAATGCAGAAGCGGGATCACCTCTAAAGTCCATAGCCATTTTATCCACTTCATCGAGCATAATCAGTGGATTCTTAACTCCTGCTTTACACAGTTTTTGAATGATCTTGCCTGGCATAGAACCAATATAAGTGCGTCGATGGCCACGAATTTCAGCCTCATCTCGCACGCCCCCTAATGCAATACGAATAAATGTTCTACCTGTGGCATTGGCAATTGATTGGCCCAGTGAGGTCTTACCAACTCCAGGAGGCCCTACCAAACATAAAATAGGTCCTTTCAAACGCTTCACTCGTTGTTGAACAGCAAGATATTCTATGATTCGTTCTTTTACTTTCTCCAGACCATAATGATCTTTATCTAACATTTTCTCAGCTTTATCTAAGTCAAATTGGATCTTGTTTCTTTTCTTCCAAGGCACTGCGAGCATCCAATCCAAATAGTTACGAATCACGGTCGCTTCTGCTGACATAGGTGACATCATCTTTAGCTTGTGTAATTCAGACATCGATTTTTCTTTCGCTTCTTTTGACATCCCAGCTTTTTGAATAGACTTTTCAAGCTGCTCAAGCTCATTACCTTCTTCACTCATCTCCCCGAGTTCTTTTTGAATGGCCTTCATTTGTTCATTCAAATAATACTCACGTTGACTTTTTTCCATTTGTCTTTTGACGCGCCCACGAACTCGTTTTTCGACTTGCAGCAAATCAATCTCATTCTCAATGACAGCCATGAGGCGTTCAAGACGATGGCCCACATCTATCGTTTCAAGCAGTTCTTGTTTGTCTTCAATTTTAAGGCTTAGATGAGCGGCAATTGTATCCGCAAGACGCCCAGGTTCCTCGATACTTGCTAAAGAACCCAAAACCTCAGGCGGAATTTTTTTATTCAGCTTGATATACTGTTCAAATTGAGACATCAGTGAACGCATGAGAATTTCAATTTCTTGTTTCTTCAATGCCTCACTCACTTCTTTTATGTTATCAAGCTCAGCAGCCATATACCCGTCTTGTAAAACATAAGAGGTGACTTTGGCTCTTTGTTCACCTTCTACAAGCACTTTTACAGTACCATCAGGTAGTTTTAGCAACTGTAAAACACTGGAAATAGTTCCAACGTTAAATAAATCTTCGGGACTGGGATCATCGTTGGCAGATTTTCTTTGGGCAACCAGAAAGATATGCTTACTATCAATCATCGCTGCTTCCAAAGCTTTGATAGATTTTTCTCGTCCAACAAATAAAGGAATAACCATATGCGGATATACAACAACATCCCTTAGCGGTAAAACAGGTACAGTAGACTGCTGATGTTCTTCAATAGTTACCAACTCATTTTCATTAGACATAATCGGTCCTTTTATCCTTAATCACTCGCCTGCAGCAGTCTGCTTTTTACTTTCGGTTTCATAAATAAGTATAGGCTTAGCTGTATTGTTGACTACTGTCTCATCAACCACCACTTTGCTGACACCTTCAAGCGAAGGCAATTCATACATGGTATCTAATAAAATATTTTCAAGAATCGATCGCAATCCACGTGCTCCGATTTTTCGTGCTAACGCTTTTTTGGCAATTAATTGTAGGGCTTCATCACGTAACTCTAACTCTACGTCTTCCATTTGGAACAATGCATGAAATTGCTTGGTTAAAGCATTTTTCGGTTTTGTTAAAATATCTATCAGTGCTTTTTCATCTAGTTCATGTAAAATGGCTACAACCGGTAAGCGACCAACAAACTCTGGAATTAATCCATATTTTACAAGATCTTCAGATTCAACTGAATTGAGTATTTGTTCAAGTTCACTGGTATCTTTTTTGTTTTTTAGCTGTGCTGAGAAACCAATCCCAGATTTATCACTTCTATCGCGAATGACTTTATCTAGGCCTGCAAACGCACCCCCGCAGATAAATAAAATATTGGAGGTATCCACTTGCAAGAATTCTTGTTGTGGATGTTTACGTCCCCCTTGCGGTGGTACTGACGCAACTGTCCCTTCAATCAGCTTCAACAATGCTTGCTGAACGCCCTCTCCTGAAACGTCGCGTGTAATAGATGGATTATCAGATTTGCGTGAAATTTTGTCAATTTCATCAATATATACAATCCCTTGCTGCGCTCTATCGACATCATAATCGCATTTTTGTAATAATTTCTGGATGATGTTTTCCACATCTTCGCCCACGTATCCCGCTTCGGTGAGGGTGGTGGCATCAGCTATCGTAAAAGGAACGTTTAATAAGCGTGCTAGTGTCTCGGCTAGTAACGTTTTACCGCTGCCTGTCGGACCTATCAGGAGAATATTGCTTTTACCAAGCTCAACACCATCTTCGGTTTTATGGTTCAAACGTTTGTAATGATTGTAAACCGCCACTGCAAGCACTTTTTTTGCGTGTGGTTGACCAATCACATATTCATCAAGAAATGCTGATATTTCTTTGGGGGTTGGCAAATGGGTTTCTGTTTCAACAGGCATTTCCTTTGATTCTTCACGGATAATGTCATTACATAGTTCAACACATTCATCACAAACAAAAACAGAAGGCCCTGCTATTAATTTTTTCACTTCATTTTGGCTCTTGCCGCAGAAGGAGCAATACAAAATCTTATCCCCAGTTCCGTTACCGGCCTTACTCATTTATAAACCCCTTTTCACTCACTAATGAACTAATTTTGTTACCATTCTATTGATATATTCAGACTATTATTTGATATCCACCGAACCATCGCGCTTATCAAATATTTTGTCAATCAAACCATAATCCAAAGCTTGTGAAGCACTCATAAAGTTATCACGCTCTGTGTCACGCATAATTTGATCGGAACTTTTGTTCGTATGCTTGCCCATAATGCAATTTAAACGCTCTCGAATCGCAAGTGTTTCACGTGCGTGAATTTCGATATCCGTTGCTTGTCCACGATAGCCCCCTAAAGGCTGGTGGATCATGACTCTAGAATTAGGAAGACAATAACGTTTACCAGCAGTCCCAGCACAAAGAAGCAATGCTGCAGCACTGGCTGCCTGTCCAATACATAAAGTACTCACATCTGGTTTGATGAATTGCATTGTATCGTAAATAGCAAGACCTGCCGTTACGACCCCCCCAGGGGAATTGATGTAAAGAGAAATATCTTTTTCTGGATTTTCTGATTCCAAAAACAGGAGTTGGGCAACCACTAAATTTGCCATATGATCTTCAACTTCACCCAACAAAAAGATAATCCGGTCTTTCAAAAGTCTTGAATAGATATCGTAAGAGCGCTCCCCTCTTGAGGTTTGCTCAACCACCATAGGCACAAGACCACTGGTACTTCTGATTAAGTCTCCTGAATGTTCCTTCATTCTGCTCCCTCTCCTTTGCCTTTTTTGTCCTTTTTGTCCGTCTTGGGATTCATCACTGCATCGTAAGACATTTTTGTCTTTTTTATTTTAGCATCTTCTAGGATCTTTTCGGAAACCATTTCTTCCATGACCAATGCTTCGATTTCAGCTAAGCGTTCTTTGTTGCCATGATACCATGCACGCAATTCATCAGGGCTTTCATAAGCACTGGCAAATTTTTCAATCATAGCATCTACTCGTTCTCTATCAACAACCAACTGATGGTTTTTTACATATTCTGAAAACAAGAGACCTAAATGTACACGACGAGTAGCTTGTTCTTCAAACATTGCTCGAGGAAAATCAGGGATTTTCTCATTATCTGAATGCTCATGACCAAATACACGATGATACATTTCATGCTTCAGATGACCAATTTCTTGATCAATCAACGCATTCGGTAGATCAAAAGTATTTTTTTCTAATAAGTGATCAAACACCTTTTCGCGATTCATGGAACTGACTCGACGATCTAACTCGCGCTCCATGTTTTGCTTGATGTCTTTTTTCAAAGCATCCACTCCACCCTCTTTGATGTTAAATTTGAGAGCAAAGTCTTCATCTAGAGCAGGCAATTTCCCTTCCATCACTTTTTTTACGGTGATAGCAAAAATAGCTTCGTTACCAGCCAGCTCTTTATGCCCATAATCTTTAGGGAAAGTAACCGTGATGTCTGTTTTCTTGTCTTTTACGAGACCGACAAGGCTGTCTTCAAAACCTGGAATCATCGAACCTGAACCAATGATCAGTTCATAATCGTTTGCTTTGCCGCCTTCAAATGCCTGCCCATTGATGAACCCTTCAAAATCAATGACAATTTTATCATTTTTTGCCACAGGGCGAGACACTTCTTCCCAATCTTGATGCTGCTCACGCAGTTTATTTAACATATCGTTCACATCAGCATCAGTCACTGTGGAATGGACAATTTCAACCTCGGCTTGTCCTAATTCTTGAATAGTGATGACTGGGTATACTTCAAACAAGGCAGAATAAGTGAAATCTTTACCACTTTCGACTTCTTCAGGTTCAACATATGGGGAACCTGCAGGAACCAATTCATGCTCTTTCAACGCCTCAAACAGAGTGGACTGAACCAAATCGCGCGCAACCTCTTGACGCACGCTGTTTGAAAAGCGATTCACAACCACATTCATGGGCACTTTTCCGGGACGAAAACCATCTATCTTGGCCTTCCGAGCTAGATTTTTGAGGCGAGAGCTTACTTCATCCTCAATTTTCTCGGTTGGTACTGAAACCGTTACTTTACGTTCCAAACCTTTTAAGGTCTCAACAGAAACTTGCATCTAGTCACCTCTTGAAATAGATATAAAGAAATGGTGCGAAAGGAGAGACTCGAACTCTCACAGGTTACCCCACTGGAACCTAAATCCAGCGCGTCTACCAGTTCCGCCACTTTCGCAATCAGGGTGGAATTATTAAACAGTAGCGCTATCTTGTAAAGTCTTTGAACGAAACGAACATGAAGACAGTGTACTTTGTATGTCCTTACTGACATCCTGGGGTGAGCGATGGGACTCGAACCCACGACAACCGGGATCACAACCCGGGGCTCTACCAACTGAGCTACGCCCACCATAAAAAAATTACCATTTTAAAGGAATACTGCATGGCATATGGCACGCCCGGCAGGATTCGAACCTGCTACCCTCGGCTTAGAAGGCCGATGCTCTATCCAGATGAGCTACGGGCGCATGATCCTTGATTAATTGGTCGGGGTGGAGAGATTCGAACTCCCGACATCCTGCTCCCAAAGCAGGCGCGCTACCAGACTGCGCTACACCCCGCGACCTGTCCAAAGGACAAAGCGGGAATGATACTCTTCACATTAGTATAGGTCAATAAGTGAGATCATTTTTATTTAAATTTTCTGTTGAGCCTATCCGAACTCACGGTCTTCCAATTCGCTTTGGTTTATCTTAACATTGATCAATATCGTTATTTTATCAAACCTCTTGCTAACCCGCTCTAGTTCGCTCAGATCGTGCTTTGTCGAAAGTCCAGTATTATGTTACGTTAATCAAACTCACTTCCATTCCTGAACCGATTAAGATGACAAAGCAAATACTACCCCTGTTTGATAGCCTCGATTATCTTCATAAAAATAGTGAAAATGTGGTGTTATCCGATCAACGATTTAGGCAAGATTTTGATCACACACTGAATTTCTTAAAAAGTTATAATGGCAGTTTAGGTACTTTTAATAGCTATAGACGAGAAGCCGAGCGACTTTTGCAATGGTGTTGGCATATTAAACATAAAACACTTCCTGACTTGAAAAGAGAAGACATCGAACAATTTGTCCGTTTTTGCCAAAGCCCACCACTATCATGGATTGCCTTAAAAAAAGTGCCTCGATTCCTTGAGAAAGAGGGTTTACGAGTCCCTAACTCAAGCTGGCGCCCTTTTGTAGTAACCGTAGCGAAAGCAGCCAGAAAACGAGGAGATACCAAATCTTTATCGCAATTTAGCTTATCACAAGGTGCTGTGCAGGAGATTTTTGCGATTTTAAGCACGTTATTTAATTTTTTGATTGCAGAAGAATATTTGGTTTCAAATCCAGTCGCTTTGATTCGGCAAAAAAGTAAATTTGTCAGGAAGCGCCAGCTGAATGCCCCCATCAGACGATTAAGCCTTGAACAATGGTCTTATGTGCTCAATGCAGCTCAAGTATTAGCCGAAGAAAACCCTAAGATGCATGAGCGGACTAGGTTTATTATCAATATGCTCTATGGGATGTATTTACGTATTTCTGAATTAGCCGCGAATGACCGCTGGATCCCTATGATGAATGACTTCGCACAAGACAGCAATGGATACTGGTGGTTCACTACCGTCGGCAAAGGCAACAAAGAACGCCAAATAGCCGTCAGTGACGCCATGCTGCAAAGCTTGATTCGTTGGAGACAGCATTTGGGCTTAACGCCTCTCCCTACCCCCGCCGATAACTCTCCCTTAATTCCCAAAATACGTGGCACGGGTCCCATGAGTGATACAGCACCTATTCGTCGCTTGGTACAACAATGCTTTGATTTGGCATGCATCGCACTTCGCAAAGAACAAAAAGACAGTGAAGCAGATAACTTAAGCGCAGCCACTGTGCATTGGCTAAGACACACTGGAATATCAGAAGATGTAAAGATAAGGCCACGCGAGCACGTCCGGGATGATGCAGGCCACAGCTCTAGTGCCACAACCGATCGTTACATCGACGTAGAATTAAAAGCTCGTTATCAGTCCGCACAGAAAAAGAGCATAGAACCCACTACATCCTAAATCGTAGGTACCGCCAATAAAATCACGGCAATCACCCACAACAAAAATCCAACCCAATAGGTAAAGGGTTGTGGACCTTGATGCTTCATTTTTCTATTTCTAAAGTGAGCGATCCAGACGGGTAGACAGGCTAATACCAATAAAAAGAGGATCCAAGTCAAGGAAATAGCCCATTTGGCCAAAGGTATAAACTGAGAGACATAATGGATCACGCGATGAGTCGTGGTTTGAAACCACAAAATAATGAGACGCTCCCAGGGCTCATAGGCAATGATCAACCAAGTGGCAAACAACAGTGGTATAAATAATTTAGTCCCAGGAATGGAAAAAATCTTTTTAAAAAACTGTCCGAATTCTTTTGAGAAAAAGACAAAAATAGCCGAACAAAAGACTAATAAAGCAAGAGTAACTAACATAGGATTGACCTCATTTTTTACTTTCTAACAGCTCCCAACGCTCATATAAAGCTTTGAGTTTGTTTTCATGATTTTGTAATTCTTGCTTAAATTCACTGATTTTACTGGGATCTTTTTGATAAAAGGAAGCACTTGTCATGTCAAGTTGCATGGCTTCAATTGTCCTCTCAAGCACTTCAATTTGTTCAGGGAGCTTAGAGAGTTCACGCTGTTCATTAAATGATAGTTTTACAGAAACACTCTTCTGGCGCACTGCGGGCTCTTTGACAGAAGGGGGATTTTGAGACTTTTTCAAACGCAAGACATCATCATATCCACCCACATACTCATTAAATTGCCCCTCTCCTTCATAGACCAAGACACTTGTCACAACTTGATTAATAAAGGCCCTATCATGACTGATTAACAAAAGTGTCCCTTGGTACTCAACCAGCATGGTTTCTAATAACTCAAGGGTTTCTATGTCGAGATCATTCGTAGGTTCATCCATCACCAAAAGATTCACAGGTTTTGCCAATAATTTGGCCAACAACAAACGATTACGCTCCCCTCCAGAAAGTATTGAGACGGGTTGATTAAACTTTTCTCTGTCAAACAAGAAGTCAGACAGATAACTCGCAACATGTTTTTTCTGACCATTCAGCGTGACATAATCTGCACCATCGGCAACATTGGCCATAACAGTTTGTTTTTCGTCCAATTGACTCCTTAGCTGATCAAAATAAGCCACTTGCAGGGAAGTGCCATGGCGAACCACTCCTTGATCAGGAACCAACTCTTGCAACAACAATCGCACTAAAGTTGTTTTTCCACATCCATTTGGGCCAATAATACCCACTTTATCACCACGAGTGATCAATATAGATAAGTCACGCACCAATATTTTATTTTCGATCTGATAACTGAGGTGAGAGGCTTCAATCACCAACTGACCTGAACGTGAACCATCAAGGGCTATGGTCTTGACCTTCCCCATCTGTAATCGTCGATTTTTATGCTCCTCTCTCAAGGCTTTTAACGCCCGAACTCGTCCCTCATTTCGTGTACGCCGAGCTTTGACTCCAGTCCTAATCCAGGCTTCTTCTTCACTCAATCGTTTATCAAAAAGCGCTTGATGTTTTTGTTCAGCGAGCCGAATCCCTTCTCGCCTATCCAAATACGTTTCATAGTTTGCATCATAACGATACAAATGACCCCGATCAATTTCGATGATGCTGCTGGCTACATTGGACAAAAATGTTCGGTCATGGGTCACTACCACCACACTTCCTTTGTAGGTTTTCAAATAGGATTCAAGCCATTCAATGGCATTGATATCCAAATGATTGGTAGGCTCATCAAGAAGCAACAAATCAGGAGAAGCGATTAAGACTGCTGCCAATAAAACTCGCCGTTTCATTCCTCCTGATAAATCACGCATGAATGCATTGGGGTCAATCCCTAATCGCGTGGCCATGATTTCTATTTCTGGAATGAACGTCCAAGCATGATACTGCTCCATGCGTTGATGGATATGCACCAAGGCTTCAGCATCTTTATTACCAGTAGCTTTGTGGAATTCTGCAAGAGTTTCGCCTACATCGCCCAACCCTTTCACCAGGAAATGATACACCGTTTCATCATTTGCAACGGGCACATCTTGAGTCAATCCAAGCACTTTAAGACCATTTACACGCTGAATTTGTCCACTGTCTTGAACCATCTGACCTTGTAACAATTTCAATAACGTTGATTTTCCAGCCCCATTTCGCCCAACGAGCGCAATGCGTTCATGCGATTCTATTTGCCAATCGACCTGGAGAAGAATAGGAACACTTGCTAAATGTAACGATACGCCATGTAAAGATAAAATACTCACGGCAAAACCATGATTGCGTCCATCTCCACTTTAGCACCTTTGGGTAATGCCAGAACCCCTATAGCTACCCGAGCAGGATACGGTTCTGTGAAATATCGAGTCATGGCCTCATTGACCATTGGAAAATGCGCTAAGTCAGTCAAATAAACCGATAGTTTGACAACATGAGCCAAACGACCACCCGAAGCGAGACATACTTCTGACAAATTTTCTATGACTTGAGTAATTTGTAACCGAATGTCATCACTACATAATTGCATGGTTTTTGGATCTAAGGGAATTTGGCCAGACAAATAGACGGTGTTGCCACATTTAATGGCTTGGCTATAAGTACCAATGGCCGCTGGCGCTAAATCGCTGTATATAGATTGCATCATGAATCCCCTTGTTTTTTGCGATAAAGTCTCATCACTACTTTATTGGCACGCAATCGACGCATCACTCGAGCCAAATGCGTCCTATTCAACACACTAATTGAGAAAGTTACCGCATTATGCCGTCCATCACGTGGATCAACATTAATATTGCCTATGTTTGACTCAGCTTCTGAAATAGCTGTAGCTAATGTTGCCAATACACCTCTCTGATTTGCAACATCTACCGTAATATCTACCCAAAACTCGCCCTGAACATGCTCATCCCAACGTAATGAGATAAACTGTTCAGGATTGCCACGTGCCTTCTTAATAGATGGACAATCACTGACATGCACCAAAATACCACGACCTTGTTGAAAACGACCAACGATGTTGTCGCCAGGAATGGGTTGACAGCATTCAGCAAAGTGTACCACCATCCCTTCAGTCCCCTTGATTGCCAAGGGCTTATTTTTAGTCGTTTTGACCAGTTCACCAATATCTTGGGCAACCACTAATCTTTTCGCAATCACCATAGCCATTTGGTTACCTGTTCCTATCGCATAGAGCAGATCATCAACCGATTTATAATTGAGATCTTGTAACAACGCTTTTAAGGATTCCTGAGGTACTTTTGCATATTCACTTCCCAACTCTGCAAACGCTTGTTCAAGCAGTCGATGTCCTAAAGCAATGGATTCTGCATGATGCTGCGTTTTTAGAAAATTACGTATATTACTTCGGGCTTTACCAGTCACCACAAAATTTAACCAAGCAGGATTGGGATGAGCACCCGGAGCTGTGATGATTTCAACAGTTTGGCCGTTGGTCAACGGAATGCTTAAGGGTACCAAACGGCGATTCACTTTGGCCGCCACACAGCTGTTGCCTACACCTGAATGGACTGTATACGCAAAATCAACCGGCGTCGCACCCTTGGGGAGCTCCATAATATGGCCTTTGGGAGTAAAGACATAAACTTCATCTGGAAAGATATCAATCTTCACATTTTCAATGAATTCAAGTGAGTTTCCAGTGCTCTTTTGCATCTCCAAAAGACGTTGTACCCATTCGCGAGCACGTAACTGTGCTTCATTGACTTCTAATCCTTCAGACTTATACATCCAATGGGCAGCGACACCATTTTCAGCTACATTTTCCATATCCCGTGTACGAATTTGTACCTCTAGTGGTACACTAAAAGGACCAAATAAAGTGGTGTGTAAAGACTGATAAGCGTTAGATTTTGGCAAAGCAATGTAATCACGAAAACGTTCTGGCAAGGGCTTGTAAAGCTCATGCACGGCCCCGAGCGCGCGATAACAAGTATCAACACTATCCACCACA
>DAHWEW010000049.1:0-9518 GCA_027326225.1 Legionellaceae bacterium | reverse complement strand
GCTCCAATTTCATAAAGTTTTGCATCGCGAAGGAGTCGTCCTGTTGGATATTCATTGATATATCCATTCCCACCTAGGATTTGAATCGCTTGTAAAGCCATTTGAGTTGCTCTCTCAGCAGTGTATAAAATGACACTTGCGGTATCTTTGCGACTCACCAGATGTTGATCACACGCTCTGGCAACAGCATAAAGATAAGATCGAGAAGCATTGAGTTCGGTATACATATCGGCTATCTTGCCTTGGATGAATTGAAATTCACCAATGGCTTGATTAAATTGTTTGCGTTCATGCACATAAGGCAACACAACATCAAGACAAGCTTGCATGATACCAACAGGACCTGCAGCAAGGATAGCGCGCTCATAATCAAGCCCACTCATCAGAACTTTGACTCCTTGATCGACTTCACCTAAGACGTTTTCTATGGGAACTTTGCACTCTTCAAAAACAAGTTCACAAGTATTAGAGCCGCGCATACCAAGTTTGTCCAACTTTTGCGCTGTTCGAAACCCTTGAAATCCTTTTTCGATGATGAAAGCAGTGATCCCCTTGCTTTGAGCTTGTTTGTTTGTTTTGGCATATACCACCAAAACATCAGCTTCAGGCCCATTTGTAATCCACATTTTAGTTCCGTTGAGAACAAAATGATCTCCTTGTCTATCAGCATTCAATTGCATGCTGACTACATCTGAGCCTGAGTTGGGTTCACTCATAGCTAAGGCACCAATATGAGTGCCCGCAATCAATTTGGGTAAATAATGCGATTTTTGCGCTTTATTACCATTTAAAAAAATCTGATTGACGCACAGATTTGAATGAGCGCCATAACTTAGGCCTACAGATGCGGACGCGCGGGAGATTTCCTCCATAGCAATGGCATGGGCTAAATATCCCATGTTTGCGCCACCATATTCTTCACTGACCGTGATGCCCAATAAACCCATTTCACCCAGTTTTTTCCAAAGAGGATGAGGGAATAGATTGTCTCTATCAATGGATGCGGCAATAGGAGCTATTTCACGGGCAGCAAAGTGTGAAACAGTATGTCGTAACATGTCATATGTTTCACCCAAGAGGAATTGTAGTCCATTATACATAGATGACTTCCAGAATCTTCAGTAAATACGCTAGACTATACCTCTCATCATGCAAGATGTGAATAGGGGGTATGCAATGAGAAAATTGGTATTATGGGGGCATCATATCCAAGATTATCGTGAGATGTTTGATTTAAGCGAACAGGACATGAATGGTCATTTGTTAGAATATGGCTGTTGTGCCAGTGCAGTGAACGCTGAGCTCCATGAGAAACAGATTGAGATGGTGAGTTGTGATCCTATGTTTATTCTGGATAAGGCAACACTATTCACCAAAGTATCATTGATATTTGAAGAAATGGTGACCCATCTTCGAGAAGAAAGAGATCAATTTGATTTTAGTCATTGTGGTGGTATCGATGCATTCATTGAAAGTCGTCGCCAAGGTATGGCTCAATTTTTTAGTGATTATCCTAACGGACTGGCTCAAAAACGATATCTACCGGTAACCTCCCACACGCTGCCATTTGAACATTTTTCTTTTGATTTGGCGCTTAGTTCGCACTATTTATTTGCTGATTTGGAAGAACAAGATGCTGCATTTCATATCGATGCGATACGTGAGCTGGCGAGAGTTGCAAAAGAGGTTCGAATTTTTCCGTTGATTGATCGTTTTGGTCAAACCTCTTCATTATTAGGACCCGTTCTTTTGGGATTACAACAAGAAGGATTTGGAGCGGAGGTGAGAGAGGTGACATACAGTTTACAACCCAAAGGAAATGCGATGTTGCGAGTGTGGGCGCTTCAATGCAACGTCAATGTATGATCAATTTACAAACGATAGATCTCAAAACGTTTTTGGGTGAGTATTGGCAAAAAAAACCATTGCTGATTCAAAATGCTTTACCTGATTTTGTTCCTCTATTGAATAAGAATGAGTTGGCAGGTCTTGCACTAGAAGAGGATGTTGAAAGCAGAATCGTCTTTGAAACACCAGGAAAACCTCCTTTCTGGCAAGTCAAGCGCGGTCCATTTACCTCTAGGGTGTTATGTGCATTACCCAAAACGCATTGGACTTTATTGATTCAAGGGGTCGAACAGTTGATTCCAGACATGTCTGATTTATTGAGTCACTTCGATTTCATTCCACAATGGCGATTTGATGATTTGATGATTAGCTATGCCGTTAAAGAGGGCTCAGTTGGGCCACATTACGACAATTATGATGTGTTTTTATTCCAAGCAAGTGGCCAGCGACGATGGTCTTTGACGACGCAACATTGTAACGAAACAAATGCGTTAGAGGGTGTTGATTTACGCATCATGGAATCATTTGAAGTTGAAGAAGAATATATCCTCATGCCGGGTGATATGTTGTATCTTCCTCCTCATGTTGGTCATCATGGGGTAGCGTTAGATGATGACTGTATGACTTATTCGTTTGGTTATCGTAGTTATCAAGGGCAAGAGTTATGGGATAGTTATGGGGATTATTTTTCTGCAAATGCTCCCAATACCTCTCTCTATAAAGATCCCAATTGGGGGAACAATAACGCCACCTCATCTATTCCTAAACAAGCGTGGGTGAATGCTCGGGCCTTACTGATGGAAATGATTGAAGATGAAAGCAAGCTAAAATCGTGGTTTGGTTGTTTTGCTACTCGTCTTGATGAGCAAGCAGAACTTCATATGCCAATGCCGCTTGAAGAGGGAGAAGATTCTCTGAAAGCATTTAGACAAGCACTGAAGCGTAGTCATCAGTTGATACGCTCTCCGTCTTGCCGTATGGCCTACATTGAAGAAAGGGAAGGAGTGATACAAATCTTTATTAATGGTTGTGAATGGGGGACTGAAGGCGTTACCCCTGACTTGATGAGGCAATTGGCTAACCACCGTAAGGTGGAAAAGAGTTCTCTCATGTCTTATTTGGGTCAGCAAAAAAATGAATTTTTTCTGTATGAGTTATGGAAATTACAATGGATAGAGGTGATATAAGACCATGTATTCATTCATCCGTCCATTTCTATTCAGCCTAGATCCCGAAGTGGCGCATCATCTGGCGTTATCGGCTTTACATTATGTCCCTCGTTTTTGTATAAAAAAACCCATCGAGAGCCCAATCGAGGCGATGGGATTATTATTTCCTCATCCTGTTGGTTTGGCTGCAGGGGTTGATAAAAATGGACTGTATTTGGATGCATTAGCCAAACTTGGATTTTCATTCATTGAGTTGGGAACTGTGACGCCGCGTCCACAAGAGGGTAATCCTAAACCACGGATGTTTAGATTGCCCGAAGCGCATGCAGTGATTAATCGTATGGGTTTTAACAACAAGGGTGTGGATGCGTTGGTAGAAAATGTCAAAAAGGCTCAGTATCAAGGGATTCTTGGGATTAATATTGGAAAAAATAAAGACACAACTCTTGAAAAAGCAGTTGATGATTACTTGTATTGTTTACGGAAAGTATATTTACATGCATCTTACATTACCATCAACATCTCATCGCCAAATACCAAAGATCTCCGTCAGTTACAGTTAGGGAAGTATTTTAAGTCTTTATTAAATGAGCTTCGAGAAGAACAATTGCAATTGGCAGATTTGCATCAACGCTATATACCATTGGTGGTGAAACTATCCCCTGATGAAACGGATGAAACCTTAAAAAACATGGCTGATGTGATTGTGTCATTAGGGGTAGATGGCATTATTGCAACCAATACAACCTGTTCTCGAAACGATCTTGGCTCTTCTCCTTATCAAGATGAAGAGGGGGGGCTGAGTGGTCGGCCATTGGCATCTCCTTCAACACACTGTTTGCAGATTTTGAAACAGATTGTGGGTTCTGAGGTGACTTTGATTGGTGTGGGAGGCATTGATGACAGCAAAACAGCGCTTGAAAAATTGCATGCTGGCGCTTCCTTGCTGCAAGTCTATACTGGTTTAATATATGAAGGTCCCAGTTTGGTGAGAAAACTGGTCGATGGGATTCGAAAGGAGAGTTAGATGATTCATGTCGTATTAAGGTGGTTTATCATTTTATTCGCTGTAGAGACTGTTTATGCGTTTCCTACAGAACTGATGTATCAAGGCAAACCGATTGATTCCCTTTGTTTGTTTCAAATGGAGGGCTCTAAAGGGGGTGTGGATCTCAAGCATTGTGGTCTTCATACTCAAAAAGGGGAAGTCATCACAGGTAAAAACAAAACGCTCATCAAACAAGGGTTTTTAGGCTACAATTTTGGTTTTAAAACGAAAGAGTCAGTGAGCCCTGGGGGATATAGTTATTATAAAGTAGTTGGACAGGTGGGACAGGCTGTTGTTGTGGAAACCGTGAATAATGGGGGTGGGACAGGTTCATTTTCATTGTTAAGTCTGGTGAGACGTGAAGGGGATAAGCTTAACATTGAAGTACTGACAGGAGGGGACAGATGTAATGGCGGATTGGAGCTGGTGTCAGAAAGAGGCACTCAACATCCCCAATATTTAGAATACGGCATACGTTTGACCCCTTATGCATTGTTGACTTTATCAAGAGACAATCCCCATCATTTGAAAGCATATGATGATTTAGCAGACTGCGCGATTTGTTGCATTGCGACGGCGAGAGTTGAGCGCCCGTTGGATCCTAATTTCTCAAAAGTTGAGCATCTTCTCTACATACAAACCCAACAAGATCTTTTAAATGAAAGTCCGGCAACCCCTGCTCCTAAATATCAAGCTTGTTTTAATCAATTACTGAAACAACATAGTCAAAAAAATCATGGCAAGTTTGATGAAAAGCAATTAGCTCTGTTTACTCATGAGTTTAATGCACAATGTGTGCAGGGATGACCGGTTGGAGCGCGACAGGAATGATGAAATAGGGGCTTTCAATATTCCTGTCTATCTTATCGTGAACTCATGCACCCAGCGACATTGCAATCGTTTCACATAGCGTTTCACTATCTGTTTTGCGTGGATTGAATGAGGCAAAAAAACCTTCTCTTCGTTGTAAAGCGAGTATTTCAGCAACTGATTTCTTTCCATGATTTTTGGGGAGATCATATTCTGCATTTTTCCAATCATTAAAACTTTTACGTATTTCGAGATACCCCGCCTCTTCTTTTTCAGCAAGGATTTTTCTAAGGTTTTTGAAAACCACAATCTTATCGTCTGCACTTTTTCTAGAAAATTCAGACTCTTTATCAAGAGCCAACTCATCTATTTTGTCAGAAATGGAACGTATCGCATCCTTAGCCTGTTGCTGGACCTCTGGTGTCATCTTCAGATCTAATAACTGCACTTTTAATCACAGCCGGGGAATATTGTCGTAGCAATATGAAAATATCACCACTATACGCTAATCAAAAAAATTTCGGATTAATGTAAATTTTTTAAAAAATTGTTGGCCAAAAAAAATGAGAAACATTTGTGCTAGATCATGAGATTGCTCACCTTCCAGGAAATGTTTGCCCTCACAAATGTTTTGTAATTCATCTACCGAGATATCAAGTGTTGCGGCTAGGTTTTCAATATCAAGATCACCATACTTGAGCAGCATATCCACTAACATTCTTTGCTTGATCCCATTGCTATGAAATTCAAACTGAATTAAAGACTCACTAAATTCTATGATACATCCCATGTTAATACCCCATTATTGATTTGTTGTTAGGACAAGATTGAATCGAGATCCTCTTTCATATGTGCAAAGAAAATATTGTTGGTTAAAGCCGAACCTACGTTCTATTTGATCATATGAGAATTGCACCTATTGAATTTTTTTATTTGTCGTTATGATCAAACCCATGGTATATTGATAAAACTTATTCTTTTTTATAGAACTCGAACACACATAACGAATTTTTTTATTCAATTAATGAAGTTTAATTCTCTAAAAATAGGTTTGTCAATATTTTATTGAATAATTTAATTCATTTATTATGGTTCAAATGCAATATGACATTAAGCGACAATTTGCAACAACTCATGCGTATACATGGCAATATATCTATTAGTGAGTTAGCGAGGCTGACAAATATTCCCCAGCCTACTATTCATCATATTTTAAGTGGATCAACCAAGAACCCACGCAAGAATGCTTTAGATGCCTTATCTTTGTATTTCTCCGTTTCAATTGAGCAACTATTAGGTCAAGAGTCTCTCCCTGTCATTATTCCCGATACAATTAAGAAGGATTTACAGATTCATTCTGTTCCGGTTATTGAATGGAAAACGTTGGAAAACTGGCCAATGAATAAGGCAGCGGGTAGTCGAGATATACTATTAGATCATGAGATTGGTAAAGATTCTTTTGCGATTATTGTGAATGATTCAGCATTAGAGCCTATGTTTTCTCAAAAAACACTTTTAATTTTTGACGCGGGAAAACAACCGATAGACAGGAGTTATATTGCCGTTCATCTTGGAAAAGAAAATACAGTGCTATGTAACAGCGTATTTATTGAAAACAATCAGCGATATGTGAAACAGAACCTACCCAATGGTAACGTCCAATTGATTAAGCTGAACCAAGAACATGATCGCATTTTAGGAACACTCATTGAAGCACGGATTTTGTATTGACTTCCTTAATGGATTCATCTTCATTGAGATTAAATCTAAATGGGTTGAAGTTAGTATTGATATCATAGTAATCAACGTCTTCTACCTTCTTTAAGTATCGTACCGTCAGCCATGCAGGAAAGACCATAATAACGGCAAAACCCATTTTCCATAGGTATCCACAAACCATCATCCAACCAAGATGGTGATGGGTAACCGTACCAAAATAATTTAAGATATCAACAATAAATGTTAACAAGGCTTGTCCAAATGCCGTGGATAAGAGGCTTCGAAAAATAAAATATTTTCCTTTAAAAATAATTTTCCACTTTGATAACAAATAAACATTTGCCAGCTCGCCTATCAGTAAACCTATAAGTCCCGAACCTACGTACCTTAATGTAGGATCGAAAACAATTTGATACGCAGTTGCTCTATCGAAAAACTCAGGCGCTGCCATATGTGATACTTGGATAGTTATCATTGAAAAAATAAATTCTGTCAGAATACCAACCCAAATAAATAATCTTGGATAAGCATATCCATATACTTCACCAACAATATCACAAATACTGAAAGTCAAAGGAAAAACAAATATACCACCGGGTACCAGCATTGAACCAACTGTAGTAAGACGGCTGGCTAAACTGACTGTGGATAATAGAAAAGTGACATATAACCCAAGAAATAAGTATGGATATCTGTATTGCTTCTTACGTGATAAAGATTTAAAAATATCGCCCTTCAATATAGCTCCTTTCTATTGGCTTATCGCTGTCAATAGTTGATATTCACGAACAGTTTCCCAGATGCCAGCCATGTAACCAATTCTGTGTGCGTCAACAGCATTAAATTTTGCAATGAATTGATGATCTTTTGATATTTCGGAAGCTGATTTTTTTAGAGTTGTGTTATTTCGGGTTTTTATTTCCAAAATGTATTCGGCAATTTCATCTGTCATTTGTTGTACTACAATGGAATACTCGGGTTTGAGTCGTTCAACAGTAGCAATATAGGTTAAAGCACGCACAGTTTTCGAATCAAAAAAATCAATAAGAGTATCATCAAGCACAATATCCACTACATTTTTTATATGATTATGTCGTTGGACCATTTGAATAACTGCTTGTGTCACACCTGTTTTTTTACACTCGATAATGTCAACAACTTTGTACTGTGGTTTAGCTGTTGCTTCTGTCATAAACTCCTTTAATAGTAAAAAAAACGCCTCAAACCAACTGGTTTTTAACTTCATTATTTCTATACTCCATGTATTTATTTTAAGCCTATCGCTCCTACGCTTTCTTTGCCATATTCAGGTAATAATAGATCATCAGGAAACTGTCCAGCTCTATTGATATATTCGGCGTGTTCAATAGTGAGACCAGCTTTTATTAGGCTGCGTTCGAGGACTTCTTTCGTGATCCAATGTACAAATTTAGGTAATGAAGCTGCTCGACCACTGGTTTCGTATTTTGCAGGATCTGTGATTTCACCCGGCCACTCGACCCCATTTTTGACACGTTGCTCAAAGTCAGGAATAAATGATTGCCAATTTCGAAGAAAAGGCGTTTCGCAAACGATATATATTTTTCCACCTGGAGATAGCAGTGATGATAATAAAGCCAATGATTCTTCAATCTGAGAGCCAGGGAAAAAATGCAGAACCCGGCAAATTAAAATGGCATCAAACGCCTTTGGGGGTAGGTCAACAAGTTCTTGTGGCAAAGCACCAGGAACTAAAATCAGTTTGTTTCCATCACCAGTAATCGAGTCAGAATCTTCACCAGTATTGGCAAGATATCGTTGACGGACCACTGCTAGATTTTCAGCATCGATATCATTGCAAAAAACAGTTGCTCCTTTTGCGATAGCTTCAAGAGTAGCTGCGCCAAATGCCGCACCAATTTCCAAAATTTTTCCACCATGTTGTGCAGATAAAGCAGCATGCGCAATAAATGCTTGTGAAACAGGATCACAGGGAGTGGTTGTAAATCCACCAAGGGGGTTATGTGTTTTAGTAAATCTCCCTGTCCTTTCATGAGATTCTGGTGGGGTTATCGTAGCAAAACTAGCTGGGTTAGCTATGATATGATTTTCAGAGTCCATGACAGATGTTGAAGTTCTATCAATCATCCAAGGTAAGGCTGTGTCAGTCATAGCAAACGTGTAAGGTTGTTCACGAAAAAATTGGCTTGTAGCATCAATTTGTGGTTTATACGTCAGTAAAAATATAATCGTTGGAGTTCCAAAATGATGCTCCCAGCGTTTCAAACGAAGAGATGAGAGTTCATCCTTAAGCGACCCAGTTGGTTGGTGCCGATAAAACCCTTCGAACAACAGAGTGACTCTTGTCATAGCTAATGCTTCATCGATGCAAGCATCTTTATCAATGACTGATAATTGTGACCTAAAATATTGAATGGATATGAGTGCTTTAGGTGGATGTGCCGATAGAAGATGTTTGGCAACTAGTTTTTCTAAAGACTGATAAAAAGCTGAAAAGTCCATATAACGACATCCGATGGTTAAATTTAATTTTCTTTGGGCAATATATATCTATTTATTTTCGATTTCAATAATTTTATTCAAATTCCGCGCGATTTAAAGCGCAGATTTGGCAATATTTTGTCATCCTTCGCTTTCTGATACGGGCGCCTCTCTGATATACGGGTGTGATTAAAAGTGCAGTTTTTTGATCACACCCCCTTGATACCCACCATTGGCGCTTTAGGATAATAAGCGGTACAATTCGGCGAATTTACTACCTATCTAGTGTCGTCTTAATCTTATGAAAAAAAGCTTGCATGGTCCTACTGGGCCACTTTATCGTCGCCTGTTGACCTATGTTATGCCTTTCTGGCCGATGTTACTGCTTGGGCTCTTTGCTAATATTCTTTACTCGGTTATCGATGCGGGACTGACTTATATGA
>DAHWEW010000048.1:0-9565 GCA_027326225.1 Legionellaceae bacterium | reverse complement strand
CCACAGAATATAAAAACCTTAGTGACAGCAGGAGCCACCCAATTCGTCGCAGGCTCTGCTATTTTTCATAGCGAAAATTATGCCAAAACGATACACTTATTGCGTCAAAGTGGTAAATAAGCCGGGTAAATAGGTAACTGCATGATCAAATTAAGATATATTCTTTTAGGCTTATCCTTAAGCATGGGAACATGTGCAGACTCAGGGAAAGAATATTTATTAAAGTTTATGAAATATCAGCAGTGGAACCAAAATCTACCCACTACACCAGATTCAGAATTTATCACCTTCATCACCAAAGATTCTCCTCTTGCACAAAAATTGCGCGAAAAATGGCTTTATCAATTAGCAGCCAAGGAAGATTGGATAAGTTTTCTGAAGTACTATCAAAACTCTAGTGATTTGAATTTACAATGTTATGAAGCTTTTGCTTTATTTCAACAAGATCAACAGCCAAAAGCCATCCAATTGGCAGCAGGTTTATGGCAAAATGGCCATTCCATGCCTAAACCCTGCGATGCACTATTCACTGTTTTATTAAAAAATAAAACCTTCAATGACTCACTCATCACAAAACGCCTAGCCTTAGCGTTAGAAACGCGCAATATACCTTTAGCCATCTATTTGTTAAAACAATACGACCCACCTCGTAATGAGGACATTCAAACGCTGTTATCCATTACCAAAAATCCAAGACATATCAATGAACTGCCACAAAATGAGATCAGCAGTCTCCTTTATCTGTATGGCCTAAACCGCATGGTGTCCATCAATATCGACGCAGCCATTCAACTTTGGCAACAAAACAAAAGCCAGCATATGCTCAACCATCAGCAACAACAAGCTTTTATAGCACGCGTGGCGCTTTACAAAGCCATGCGAAATCAACAAGATGCCCCTCTTTGGTTTAAAAGAGTAGAACCAGAATTTTACAACGACGTTCTCTTGGGGTGGGAAATCCGCTTTGCTTTAAAAACCCGCCAATGGCATGAAGTCGCCCTACTCATCAATCAATCAAAAGAGAAAGAAACCCCTTGTTGGCAATATTGGTTAGCAAGAGCTTTAGAAGCTGAAGGTCAACAAGAGGCAGCCAAAAAGATCTACAACCAATTAGCCATCACGCGAAATTATTATGGCTTTTTGGCCAGTTTAAGATTAAAGCTACCCTTTCATTTTGACAATGAAGCCCCTAATGTCAATGTGAATCTACTCCAGTCTTATCTCCCCTTCACGGACCAAGTCAAGGCACTTTATAGCACTAATCAAACCCTAAAAGCCTCTCGATTGCTGAATGATTTTGTCAGTGAGCTACCGAAAGAGGATAAAAGTGCGCTGGCATTTTGGGTCGACACGGAACTCAAATGGTATGGAAAATCGGTATACCTCAGTAATAATGAAGAGCTCAAAAATCAATTATCTTTAAGATTTCCTTTAGCCTATCAAGAATTAGTGAGCACCTCTGCAAAAAATTACCAAATCCCACAAGAATTAATCTATGCCATTATTCGACAAGAAAGCGGATTTCGGGAAGATGTGACCTCTACTGCTGGCGCGCGGGGACTCATGCAAGTCATGCCAGATACTGCACGCACCCTTTCAAAACATGAAAAAATGCCCACGTTAGACAATCACCAATTATTCTCCCCAGAAAAAAACATCAACCTAGGCGTTCTTTACTTAAAACAATTAGCCATACGCTTTGGCAAACATCCCATCTTAATGGCGGCGGCATACAACGCTGGACCTAAACAAGTGAACTATTGGCTCAAGAATCAACCAACCAAAGATATCGATATCTGGATAGAAACCCTACCTTGGCCTGAAACACGCAATTACCTTAAAAATATCATTTCCTTCTATGCAGTCTATCAATATCGTATGCAACACAAGCCTGATCTAACCCCTTTTATGCAAAAATTGGAACAAATCTAGGAAATCATTATCCTCTTAACCCAAAATTGAGTATCATCAAAAATAGAGGTACTGGCTCACACCACACCAAGCACCGTGAGAGATCTTCATGAGTTTACAAAGCGATGTTCAATTAAAAATATATTGTCGTCATTGCGAACGTAGTGAAGCAATCAAGAACGATACTTCGTTGAAAATATGAATTGGATTGCTCTACTACGTTCGCAATGACGACATATTGTGTTTATTTTTATAGTATAAGTTCGCCCTGCATGAATTGGTACCCAATCTGATTGCGCCCCACTTTATTCGAAATGAGGAGAAAAAAGCAACAATCACCGAATAGACAATTTGTAATCAATCTGTTAATATTTTAAATTTGGTTTGCGTTTGATACACGAAGTCAAGGAGTGCTCTGTCATATGGCTCACAATAACCCTCATTCTGTTCTATCTGAAACATCACCCACCAAAGCCATCATGCCTTGGATTGTCTGGGGATTGGGCTGTCTTTTTTATTTTTATGAGTGTCTTTTACAAGTCTCACCGAGCGTCATGAGTTCGGAGTTAATGCGTGATTTTTCAGTCACCAGTCAAACACTTGGTGTTTTATCTGGGATCTATTTTTATTCTTATGCTGCCATGCAATTACCCGGTGGGGTCATGATGGATTATTTTGGCCCGCAACGGCTATTAACCATTGCGACCCTGATTTGTGCACTAAGCACCATCGCTTTTGGCTTGACCAATAGTTTTTTTATGGCCTGCATCGCTCGCTTAATGATTGGTTTTGGCTCTTCTTTTGCCGCGGTTGGAGCTATGAAATTAGCTGCAAATTGGTTTCTACCAGAACGGTTTGCGTTATTAACTGGGATGATGGTTACCATCGGTATGTTAGGTGCTATTGGCGGTGAAACCCCTTTAGCTCTCCTGGTTGATAATTACGGTTGGCGCAACAGTATGGTGATTATGGGAAGCATCGGTATTATTTTAGCTATCCTTATCTTTACCATTGCCAAAGATGTACCGAAAAACCAACCTCACCTCGTTCATGACACAGCTAAACACGATGATGAGCCATTGGTCAGTAGCTTGATAGCCCTGATAGGAAATAAACAATTATGGTTGGTTGCGTTTTATGGTGGCCTAATGTACATGGCTACTCCCATTTTTTGTGGTTTATGGGGTGTTCCTTTTCTCATGTTTAAACTCCATATCGCCAAAGCAACTGCTGCCAATTATATTTCACTTGTCTTTGTAGGATGGGCTATAGCTAGCCCTTTGTGGGGGATTTTTTCAAATCGGATTGGTCGACGTAAACCGCCTTTGTACATAGGTTGTGTTGGAGCACTGATTTGCAGCACTATCTTCATCTATGCCCCTTTGTCTTCAGGCTGGGAAATAGAGATTTTTTTATTTGCTTTTGGTATATTCTCATCGGGTTTTTTACCCGCTTTTGCCGTAGCCAAGGAGCTTTGCAGTAAAAAGTATGTGGCTACCGGGTTAAGCTTTATGAATATGATGAACATGATAGGCATCGCCATAGGCCAACCAGCAATTGGATACATATTGGATAAATTATGGCAAGGTGAGGTGGTTGATAAAGTTCGAGTTTACCCTATTGAAGCGTATCACGTGGCTCTTGCATTGTTACCTCTTGGGATGCTCATAGCACTTTTCATTCTGCCAAAGCTGAATGAAACTTATTGCAGAAGTGTGCGAGATTAAAATAATGGTGGCAAAAAAATTATTTATAAAAACCAATGGTTGTCAGATGAATGATTATGATTCATCAAAAATGGCCGAGGTTTTACATGCGTCCCACGGACTACAGAAAACAGAAAACGTGGAAGAAGCAGATGTCATTCTGCTCAATACTTGTTCTATTCGTGAAAAAGCGGAAGAAAAAGTATTCTCCCAATTAGGCCAATGGCGCGACTATAAAAAGATGAATCCCCATGTGATTATTGGAGTGGGCGGATGTGTCGCTAGTCAAGAAGGTGGCGATATTCTAAAGCGCGCGCCTTTTGTTGATTTGGTTTTTGGTCCGCAAACTTTACATCGATTACCCAGTATGCTTAATGAGCGTCTAGAAACACGAAAGCCAATTGTCGATATTAGTTTTCCAGAAATTGAAAAGTTTGATCATCTACCCGCACCAAAGGCCGAAGGTCCAACCGCCTTTGTTTCGATTATGGAAGGTTGCAGTAAATACTGTAGTTATTGTGTGGTGCCTTATACGCGTGGTGAAGAAATCAGTAGACCTTTTGATGACATTTTGGCTGAGTGTTATCAGTTAGCAACGCAAGGGGTGAGAGAAATTAATTTGCTTGGCCAAAACGTCAATGACTACCGTGGGCCGATGCACAATGGTGATGTCGCGGACTTGGCTTTGCTGATTCATTATCTTGCAGCCATTGACGGAGTTGGTCGTATTCGGTTTACCACCTCCCATCCTTTGGCTTTTTCCGACAATTTAATCAATGCCTATGCCGAAGTTCCTGAACTTGCCAATCATTTGCATCTACCCGTACAAAGTGGATCGGACCGAATTTTGGCCATGATGAAACGTGGATATACAGCACTTGAATATAAGTCTAAAATTCGCAAACTTCGTAAAGTTCGCCCAGATATCCGATTATCAACAGACATCATTGTGGGCTTTCCTGGGGAAACAGATGATGATTTTAAAGCGACGATGGATCTGATTCATGACATTGGCTTTGATACTTCATTTAGCTTTATATATAGCAAAAGACCCGGTACACCAGCTGCAAATTTAGAAGATAACACCCCAATGGAAGTTAAAAAGCAGCGCTTGAGGATTCTACAAGATAGACTACTTCTACAAGCTTCTCGTTATAGTCAATCGATGATAGACAGTACTCAAACCGTACTAGTCACCAGACTTTCAAAAAAGAGAAAAGAACAACTTTCAGGAAGAACCGAATGCAATCGGGTTGTTAACTTTGACGCCCCTGCCGAATTGCAAGGACAGTTTGTTAAAGTTCATATCACAGACGCCCAGCCAAATTCCTTACGCGGCCGATGGATTGAAGAGTCTATTGTCACTTAACATGAATACAACCCTGGTCAAAGAAGCCACTGTATCTAGTTTGCAACATGGCCTGCGCGTTGATGTGGCATTGGCTCAATTGTTTCCTGAGTTTTCTCGTGCACAACTTCAACAATGGTTAAAAGCAGGCAACATCACTATCAATGGCACCTGTTTTAAAGCCAAAGATAAAGTACAAGGGGGCGAGCAAGTCAAACTCAGCGCTCTTTTAAGCGCTAGTGAAAATATACATGAGGCTGAAGACATTCCCTTACAACTGGTGTTTGAAGATGAAGAACTACTCGTCATCAATAAGCCAGCAGGCCTCATTGTGCATCCAGGGGCAGGCAACCCCAAACATACCTTAGTGAATGCACTATTGCATCATGAGCCCTCCTTGCAACATTTACCGCGAGCAGGAATTGTTCATCGATTAGACAAAGATACGACAGGCTTAATGGTTGTAGCTAAAACGATAACCGCTCATACCAGCCTTATCAGACAAATGCAGGCCCGAGACATTCATCGCCAGTATCTCGCCTTAGTGTATGGACACCTCATCAGTGGTGGATTGATTGATACAGCCTATGGCAGACACCCTCACAATCGTCTCAAAATGGCGGTGTGCAAAGAAGGTAGGCAGGCAACAACCACCTATAAGGTGAAGAAACAATACCAACAATTGACTTTGTTGGAGGTAACCCTATTGACTGGGCGTACTCATCAAATCCGCGTACATATGGCACATATCAATCATCCCGTGGTGGGTGATCCGCTTTATGGAGGGAGCAAACGATTGCCGAAGGGGGTTCACGATACCATTCGTCAAGCTATCTTGCATTTTAAAAGGCAGGCGCTTCATGCAGCTACTTTGTCATTGATGCACCCAATCACAAAGAAACAATTGACATTTACCGCCCCCTTACCTGATGATTTTCAATATTTGTTAACCATTTTGGATGAAAATGATGACTAGTCTTTTGGCAAACTGGCCTGCCCCTCCTCATGTTCGCGCTTTAACGACAACCAGGACTGAAGGCCACAGCTTACCTCCTTTTGATAAAAACAATTTGGCCTTCCATGTCGGCGACCATCCACACAGTGTCGCTGCTAACCGTCAAGCGCTTGTCACTTCTTTACAGCTCAAATCAGAGCCCATCTGGCTTTCTCAGATCCATAGTAATATTTGTATCATTGTTGAAGAGGATTCAGAGCGTGAGGCCGATGCAGCAGTGACTCGACGTAAAGATATCCCTCTGGCCATCATGACGGCAGATTGTTTGCCTATTGTGCTATGCGATACCAAAGGTCAAGAAGTTTCTGCCATTCATGCGGGTTGGCGAGGCCTTGCTAATGGCATCGTTGAAAATACCTTAGCTAAAATGAAGAGTCACAGAGAATCACTCATGGCATGGATTGGACCTGGTATTTGTCAAAAATGTTATGAAGTTGGCACTGAAGTCATACAAACCTACAAGGATAGATACCCATTCACCGCTAGCACTTTTCAGGATAGAGGAGAAAAGCAATATGCCAATCTGGCTAAGATGGCTGAATTAATCTTAAAAAATAACGGAGTTAAGGCTGTGTATCAATCAGAAGTCTGCTCTTTTGAAGATAAAAATGCATTCTATTCCTATCGTCGTGAAGCTGAAACCGGTAGAATGACTACATTAATTTGGTTCACTGATCTTTAAGACCTAACTGTGAGCCTTACAACATTCCCTATTTCATACAGGATAAATATGATGGTCAACAAATCACGAATACTTTTTACACTCGCACTCATCTTTGTGCTTCCTCTTTTACATGCAGCTTCATCTACCCTACAGCTGCCAACATTGGCTCCTGTGTTAAAAAATACGATGCCAGCGATTGTGAACGTAGCCGTGCAAGGGATTAATCCTGGCACTTTACCCTCTGCAGAAGATGAAGATAGCCAAGACAAACCTCAAGCAACTGCACCCCTACGTGCTAGAAAGTTTCAAAGCATTGGCTCAGGGGTTATTCTTGATCCTAAAAATGGCTTTATTCTTACCAACGATCATGTGATTCGAAATGCAACACTCATCACTGTTACCTTAAATGATGGTAGACGATTAAAAGCCAAATTTATTGGAGGTGACAGCGAAACTGATGTGGCCGTTTTAAAAATTGACGCTAAAAATTTGAAAACTTTACCTATTGGTGATTCTGATAAAATTGAAGTTGGAGATTTTGTCGTTGCTATTGGCAACCCTTTTGGCTTAAATAGCTTTGGCAATAGCCAGTCGGCCACTTTTGGTATTGTGAGCGCCATGAAACGAGCTGACTTAAATATTGAAGGGATTGAGAACTTCATCCAAACTGATGCAGCTATCAACCCGGGTAACTCAGGCGGGGCCCTGATTAATGTGAAAGGAGAACTCATTGGCATCAACACTGCTATCATTTCTCTTTATGGCGGGAGCGTCGGTATTGGATTTGCTATCCCCATCAATATGGCAAAAGATGTCGCTCAACAAATCATTAAATTTGGCTCTGTCCACCGAGGATTGATGGGTATTTTCGTCCAACCACTCACTCCAGAACTTTCCCAAGCCATGGGATATCCTGAAGATTTTCAAGGCGCTTTGATTGCCCAAGTCAATCAAGGAAGCCCCGCTGAAGCAGCGGGCTTACAATCAGGAGATGTGATAACCCAAATCAACGACACCAAAATCACGCAAGCCACTCAAGTCAAAACAACGATTAGCCTACTTCGTGTTGGAAGCGATGCCAAAATCAAAGTCAATCGCAACGGCCATGAAAAAACAATCATGGCTATAGTGACCGATGCTAAGAAAAATGAACAAAAATTACAATCAAGCAACCCATTTCTATATGGACTCGCCTTGAGGAATTATGAACAAGACTCGCCGCTGCATGGTCACGTTGTTGGGATACAGGTCATGGGAGCTTCTGAAAACAGTGCTGGCTGGCGGGCTGGTATACGTCCTGGTGATGTGATAGTCAGTGCCAATATGCAACCCACCAAAAACACCCAAGATCTCCAAACCATCGCGCGCCAGAAAAAGCAAGAATTGCTGGTCCAAGTACTACGAGATGCTGGGGCACTTTATCTTCTCATCATCTAGTTTGAATGGAGTGGGCATGGATTTGTGTCCTTTTGCCCACTAAACCATGTAAATTTACAATTTGGTCTTGACATCAACTCTTGAAAACGACAAAATCTCGGCCTCAAGGCTATGTAGCTCAGCCGGTTAGAGCGCGGCACTCATAATGCTGAGGTCGGTGGTTCGAGTCCACCCATAGCCACCAATAATCTTAAAATTAATTGGTCACAAAAACACGAGTCACACCTGATATTCAAGGTGCGTATAGAGTGTAAATTTATAAAAAAACATCCCCTTCCCCATCTTCTCGAACGAGGAACAACAAATGCCATGTGGTGATGAAGCATTGGATAACTTAATCCTTGAGAAAGCTCTGAAAGTAGATCTTATTGGTGGAGAATCCGTTTATGGCGATGCCATGTGTATTATTACGCTAGCTAATGGCGATAAAATTAAAAGTGTTTCAAACCTTGTAAATAATTACATTCGCATTGACGCATCAGGTTCAGTCTATGTAGAGACGCTGAGTATCAAGGAAAAAGTACGCGGCTTTTTATCGGGCGCTAAGAGCCTTGGCCCCCAGAGCACCCCAAAAGTAACATCCTGTTCGCAAGCTCCGATGGCAGACGAGGATAATAAAAGTTCTATTTCGGAAAATGAATTTAATGTTGTCTTTAACGCATTGCCCCCAGCAGTTGTTGCTTGTATCAACAAGCGACATAACACAAGTCATGCTATAGAGGCTGCATTTTGCTGCACTCCGTAAACTGACGTAGTCAGTTACTGTGGGTGAGCTTGATAAGCTTATCGATTTATCTCAGTCAGTCCTTTCTCAGCATTTGGCTAAAATGAGGAGCGAGGCTTTGCTTGCAGTTAAAAAACAAGGAATGAATGTGTATTATGTTATTAATAGGCCGGAAGTAGAAGCCATTTTATCAATACTCTATTTTTTATATTGCCTCGAGTTTAGCCATTTTTCCCTAATCCGTTCGCCCTGAGGAGCGTGCATAGCACGCGTCTCGAAGGACTAGATTCTAAATAGAAAACATCAAGACTATTTTTTCTTTCGTTGAGCAAAGTAGGAGAGCTTGTCCCAGTCACCCGAGATCAGGGCCTCCTTCTTTTTTCTGCTCCATCCTTGAATTTGTTTTTCGGCCCTCAATGCTTCTATTCTGCTAGGATACTGCGCTGAGTACACCAGTTTAAGTGGTAGTCTAGTAGCCGTATAACAAGTTGGAAAAATTCTATTATGATGCTGGTATAGTCTTGTCTCTAAATTGTCAGTATGCCCAGTATAATAGCTGTTATCACTGCATTGAAGAATGTATATCCAAAACATATGTGGACCCGCCTTTGATTTCCATTACAAAGTGTTGTCAACGCTAGCAAACTCATTACTATGTGTTTCGACTAAGAAATACATGGAGTCAGGGCAAAAACATGTGTGACTACAAATGAAGCAGTGATTATTTAATTGAAAAAATAATTCAAATTTCTCTTGACAT
>DAHWEW010000047.1:0-9702 GCA_027326225.1 Legionellaceae bacterium | reverse complement strand
GTATTTTGGCGCTTTATCCATCGGTGCTGATCTGGCAGGAGGATTACATGGGTTTTATCATGCAAAACAAGCCAAGGTAAAGATGTCTTTGGCCTTTAAATCCTTTCAAGCAGAATTTTTACGTCGTCCTGAAACAGATGTCTATTTTGTTTGTAACCAAGGTGAAATAGTGAAAGAGATGGTGCAGAAATCCAAAATTTCTGGCGAGAGAATCAATCAACCAATTGAAGTCAATGCTTATATCAATTACCCAAAAACGCCTGAAACAGTCGCTCGGTTTATATTGGAATTATCATTAAAGGTTCTCCCGCATTCAATTGACAAACCAACATTTGCGCTTTAACGTTAATCATACCTTTTCATCAAATCCACATCATTATGGATATTGTTGGTTTCTCATGATCAATTTAAGTATTCATTCACAGCCAGATGATGAAACCTGTGGGCCGACTTGTTTACATGCCATCTATCAATATTATGGGTTGAACATCAGCTTAAATGAGGTCATTGCAACCATTGAGCGCTCGGCTTCTGGCGGCACGCTCGCACCTTTATTAGGTAAACATGCCTTGGTACGTGGATTTAAAACCACTATCTTCATCAATGATTTAGCCATCTTTGATCCAAGCTGGTTTAGAGAAAAGCAAGGTTTGGCCAACAACGGAGAGCTCATGGCCAAGTTAGCGGCTCAAATGAAATACAAAAAAGAAGAAGGAATCATTCAGTCTAGTGTTGCCTATCAAGAGTATTTACAATTAGGTGGCAAAGTTTGTTCTCGTATATTAAGCTCTCATTTATTAAAAGATTATTTTAAAAAAGACATTCCTATTTTAACAGGCTTAAGTGCAACCTACTTATATGGTAGCGCACGTGAACATTTTTCCCCGGACGGAGTATCCGTCTATGATGATATTCGTGGCACACCTTGTGGCCATTTTGTTGTATTGTGTGGATACGATGATAAGAAAAAACATGTTGTTGTGGCTGATCCACATCGAGAAAATCCCTTGTCTCATGATAATTATTACAAGGTCAGCATTATTCGTTTAGTCAACGCCATCATGTTGGGAGTACTTACTTATGATGGCAATTTGTTAATAATCCAACCACAAAGGATGTGAATGCAAACCATATTAGTCACTGATAATCCCAAAAGTTGGGAATTTTTAAGTCATTTGGCCCCGATAGTTACTGCCACTGACTATTTATCGGATGAAGCCTATCACCAAAATAAATCTTTACGGGTCATCAACTTATGCGATTCATATAACTATCAAAAGATAGGGTATTATGTTTCTCTATTGGCTCATGCAAGAGATCACAAAGCGATTCCGTCAGTCTTAAGTATTCAAGATGTATTAAGTTCAAGTCTGTCGAAACATATTTCACAAGATATCGAAGAAGAAATCCAAAATAGCTTACATGATATCAAAGGAGACGAGTTCACTTTAAGTGTCTATTTCGGACAAAATATGGCCAAAAGACATATGGTTTTAGCAAAGAAACTGCACGGATTATTCCCTTTACCCTTGATACGCTTCACTCTGGAACAAAAAAAACAATGGTGTATTAAAAAACTATCTTTATTATCTCCCAATGAAGTGCCTTTGCATCACGTTGACTTTATGCGCCAAGCCGCTGAAAGCTATTTCTCTAAAAAACGCTTTCATCAATGGCGAAAAAAACAACGTTTCCATGATCTAGCCATTCTGGTCGACCCAACTGAACAGAATGCGCCCTCCAATAAAAAGGCACTAGAATTATTCATTAGCGCAGGAGAAGAGCTAGGCCTAAACGTTGATTTCATTGATAAAAATGATAGTCGCTCTATTGCTGAATATGATGCTCTATTCATCAGAGCCACGACATCAGTCGATCATTACACTTACCGTTTCGCCAGACGCGCTTTACAAGAAAATCTTGTGGTGATAGATGATCCTCAATCCATCGTAAAATGTACCAACAAAGTATATTTAGCTGAGTTAATGCAGAGTCATCAAATACTGACTCCAGAAACATTATTTATCAGTAAATATGATAAAGAATTACCCAACATTCAGTTTCCCTGCGTGCTTAAAAAACCAGATAGTGCTTTTTCCCAAGGAGTCGTCAAATTAGATTCTCTCCAAGAGTTGCAAAAATCATTGTCTCAGTTTTTTAAAACTTCGGATCTAATTCTCATTCAACCTTTCATTCCAACAGAATTCGACTGGCGTATCGGTGTATTAGACAACAAACCGCTTTATGCTTGTCGTTATTACATGGCCAAAGGACATTGGCAAATTTACAATTGGGATGCGAAACTTGATATAGAAGGCAAACATGAAACCCTACCCTTGTCTGAAGTACCAGAACCCATCATCAAAACAGCGTTGAAAGCCACTCGCCTCATCGGTGATAGCCTATATGGAGTGGATATCAAAAGTCATGGTGACAAACATTATGTGATTGAGGTCAATGATAACCCTAATATTGATTATGGCACGGAAGACAAAGTGCTAGGCGAAGCATTATATCAACAAATCATGTCTGTCTTTTTGCAACGGATCAGAAGGAAGCATGGATATGTCTAGCTATCCTATTTTTTCCGTCTTAGGCATTGAAATTGAGTACATGTTGGTTGATAAAGATACCCTAACCGTACAACCGAAAAGTGATGTCATTCTCAATAAACTAGCCGGCTCTCAAGTCAACGAAGTAGCACTTGGCGAGATTGCGGTGAGTAACGAGCTCGTGATGCATGTGATTGAGTTAAAAAACAATGGCCCCAAAGCACCACAACACCCCATTGCCGACGAATTTCAACAAGTCATCCAGCGTTTACAGCCCATTTTAGCAGAACATCATATGTCCTTGCTGCCTACGGGTGCCCATCCATGGATGGATCCTTTTTTAGAAACCAAACGTTGGCCCCACGGCAATCGTGATATTTATCAGCAATTTGATGCCATTTTCAATTGTAAAGGACATGGTTGGGCCAATTTACAAAGCATGCATGTCAATTTACCCTTTGCCAATGATGAGGAGTTTTGCCAGCTCCATAATACCATTCGCCTCTTGTTGCCTCTATTACCTGCATTAGCCGCAAGTACACCCTTTCTAGACGGAGCCAAAACGGGTCTTCTAGACTCGCGGCTAGATTTTTATGGTAAAAATCAACAACGGATCCCATCTATCAGTGGCGATATCATTCCAGAATACATCGATTCAGAACAACAGTACGTAGACCTTATTTTAAAACCCATGTATCAAGAGATCAGTGCACATGACCCCCAAGGGATCTTACAATACGAATGGCTCAACTCTCGTGCTGCTATTGCAAAATTTCAATCGAAGGCGATTGAAATTCGCATTCTCGACTCACAAGAATGTGTCAATGCCGATATTGCCATTGCCAAAGCCATTCATGCGATTTTGAAGCATTGGTATGAGAGTGGAATACAGCTTCATCGCGAAAAAATATATGCTACAAAACAGCTCAAAACCATCTACCAACAAGCCATCAAAGATGGTTTAGCGGTGCTCATTGATGATGCTTTGTTGATGGCGCAATGGCAATTGCCCTATAAGGGCTCCATGACCTTGCGCGAGGTATGGTCACAGCTCATTGAAAAAGTGAGCTCTGAGTTGGACTGGGTGAGTCAACAAGCATTGGAACATATTTTGCAACATGGGAATCTAAGTGAGCGTATTTTGCGAGCAAGCTATGGCGATTTTAGCAAAGAACGGCTAATCTATATTTATCGATCACTAGAAAATTGCTTGGTTAAAAACCAACAGTTTGAATCCAAATGAAACCGACTATTTTATTCATCACTTGCGAACATGCAGTGAATACAGTGCCCAAAGAATTTTTGCACCTATTCAAAGGACATGAATCCTTGTTAGAAACACATCGAGGCATCGATTTTGGGGCTTTGGAAATTGCTCAACATTTAAGTCAAGCTTTAAAAACCGAGCTGGTCACGGCCACCATTTCCCGCTTAGTTATTGATTGTAACCGCAGCTTAAATCATCCGCATTGTTTTTCTGAATTGACCAAACCACTCTCTCATGCTGAAAAACAGAAATTAATTGATGATTACTATGCCCCTTATCGAAAACAAGCTGAAAGCATGATCCAAAGATACATTGACCAAAACTATCAAGTATTTCATCTCTCATCTCACAGCTTCACACCAGTCTTCAAAGGCGTGACAAGGAATGCCAGCATAGGTTTATTATACGATCCCACCCGACATGGCGAAAAAGAAGTAGCCCGTGAATGGCGTGGTTTGTTGACTCGGCATACCAACTATCGAGTGCGCCTCAATTACCCTTATCGAGGCAGCAGCAATGGCTTTACGACTGAACTAAGAAGAAAACACAAAGAAAACGAATATGTAGGAATAGAATTAGAAATCAATCAAACTTTGACCAAAGATAGAAAAGCTCTTGATCAACTCATTCCAGCACTAACAGAGAGTGTGGCCGATTTACTTCAATTGTTGTAGAACAACCTAGAAAAAGTAGTAGGCATCCTTGCTACAAGGTCAACTACTTTTTCTAGGATCATAACACTTGTGACAAAACCCATAGATATTCAAAGCATGATCTGTCATCTTAAACCCAGCTTGTTCAGCAATGATCTTTTGCCGCATCTCAATGACTTCATCAAAAAACTCATCAACAAGACCGCATTTTATACAGACCAAATGATCATGATGTTCTCCCTGGCTCAGCTCAAATACGGAGAACCCTCCCTCAAAATTATGCCGCTTTACTAAGCCTGCAGCCTCAAATTGAGTAAGCACTCGATATACAGTAGCCAGACCAACATCTTCCCCCATCTCAATCAATGTCTTATAAATATCTTCAGCACTCATATGATGAGCAATAGATTGCTCAAGGATTTGTAACACCTTCAGCCGAGGAGTGGTTATTTTTAACCCAGCTTTCTTTAATTGTTGATTTTCTTCCATATCCTTTCCTTTCTCTTCCTTACCATTTCATCAATTGCATGGTATCATGGCCGAATTTTTCACCATAGGTTAAACATGAAAATGAGCGCAAAATATACTCTCATGGGTCTTTTCTTAATGTTATCCCTCACTCATTGCGCTACCTATGACTTTGCAAGGCGGCCCGTACAACAAGGCAACTTGCTGCCTCAATCATTAATTGAGCGCTTAAAAATTGGCATGAGTAAGGAAGACTCCGCTATCCTGATGGGCACTAGTTTACTTAGCCCTACTTTCAATGACAATCGTTGGGATTATGCTTATACCTGGCGTCGAGGGAATGGGCCACTTGAGATCCACCATTTAACTTTGTTTTTCCAGCATGGCGTGATTGCCCGCATTGAGCGCAACTGAGCAGCTTTATTAGGAGGTTATTTTGAACCCCGCTGATGCGCTCTTTGTCTTCTTTTTTCCTTTGGGCAGACCGTCAGGAATCGGTAGATTTCAATCCGATCCCCTGTTTTAACGACTTTAGAACGTTCTACTTTCTTAGCAAATATCCCAACAGGCAAATCCTTGATTTCTGGATGACTATCTAACCAACCAGATTGCTCTATCGCATCAGCGACCGTTGAACCCATGGCAAGCGTTAATCGAAGATGGAGAATCTCTTTAGAAAGAGGAGAATAGACCAACTCCACCTTAACCATAGAGGAGCTCTGCTCGGTCACAAAAAGCATCTACCATTTTATCAGCGACTTGCTCAAAAATAGGTGCCATAAGCATAGACATCACCGCTCCTGCAAAATCAAACTCCAAATCAAAAGAGATCATGCAACCCGTCGGAGTATCATCAAAGCGCCAAAATCCCTCTAGTCGACTAAATGGTCCATCTACCAAACGAATCTCAATCATTTTATTCATTTGCAAACGATTGCGTGTGGTAAATGACTTATGCATCCCTGCTGCTGAAATAGAGAGCGTAGCTTGAACCTCATCTTGATCACGATGATGAACCACACTTTCTTTAAAATAGGGCAAAAACTCGCCATATCGCTCAATGTCATTTACTAAATTATACATTTGCTCACAAGAATATGAGACTACCCGTGATTTTTTTACGATGGTCATTGTTTTACAGCTCCATCCTGATGGTTGTTTAAAGAAACCTGTGTCGTCAACCAATTCGTCAAGTCTCTCACTTCTTCAGCACAAATGTTATGCTCCATCGGATATTCATGATAGGCAATGTTATGAAAGCCCAAACGCTCAATGTGTTCTGCACTTTGCTTCGTCCAAAGAGGAAGTACAAGCTCGTCATACATGCCTGCAGCCATAAAGATAGGGGTGTTCGTAGGCAGATGGATCTGACAAGAAGCCGCTAAGGGGAGATATGAGGATAAAGCAACTATCCCTCCTAACGGCAAGGAGGAGCCTAACCCAGTATATAATGCCATAGCTCCCCCCTGCGAAAACCCTGCTAAGAAAATGTGTTGAGGGAGAAACCCTTCTGAAAGCGCTTTATCTATCACTTGAAGAATCATCGCTTCTGATTGCTTAATGCCCGCACTATCTTCTCTATCTGTCAACGTAGTTCCAGTAATGTCATACCACGCACGCATTGGCATATGATTGTTTAAAGTGACTGGACGCACTGGAGCATCCATAAAGACATGCCGAAGAGGTACACGCATGGGTAATTCATGAGCGAGACCTTCCATATCTTTCCCATTTGCTCCCAAACCATGCAACCAAATGACACACGCCTTGGCTCCACCTGATGGCTCTTTCACATAAGTGTTCAACAACATATCTCCACTAAAAAGGCAAATTATCGCCAATAGGCGCTCGTATAGCAAGGTTGTCGAGGTAAATGGGGTCACGTATCCAATTTTGTGGATGAGGGAGGTTCGGGATCTTTGGACAATTTTTCAGAATGTCTTGCTTTTAATTCCGCAAATAATTGGGCGGCTTTTTCTGGATCATGACCACGATGTAACACTTTACGGCGTAATCGATGTGCTGTTATTTCCTTGACAACAGCTTCAGCTTCTTTGCTATCCAGCAGATTGGTTCGTTGTTCTATGGGTACATGCGCCAGCGAAGCTTCTATGTTGTCAGCTTTTTCACGCATGCCCACAGTGAGTAATCCAGCATGTTCTCTATAATGACTGATGATGTCTTGGACATCTTTGACCGCTTTATCAGATTTCAAGTCTATCACCATTCTCTTTAGCTCTTGGACTATTCTGTCCTTTTCTTCAGGTGTGCCTTCTCGAATTTGTTTTAACTTTCTTCGAATAAATGTATCCATTTTTTTGTCATTTGGTCCGATTCTCAATGCATCCAGATCGGCAAAAACTTGCCTACACTCTGAATTACTGATCATATACAATTCAATCTGGGCATTTCGAATAGACATACGTTTGTCTGGATCAGGATTGACTAGGGCCTGAATTAATGTCTTCAGCTCTTGTCCCTTCGTGTCGCTAAAGATGACATGACCAAAATCTAATTCTTTGCCATCCTCTCCAGCTTTACCAGTCGCATATTTATATAGATTTTTTCCAAGAATAAAGGCATGAGTACTATGGGACTTAATATCCAGGCTCACATCTTGGAACTCTGGAGGAACATATCCTGGGGTATAGAGGAGGTGCGCAAATTCATTTCCAGGTTGGTCTAAGGTAAATACACCTTGATCATTAGTATAACCCATGCTTTTGGTATCACTGATAAAAACATTGCCAGATTCATCGATTAACCAGTTACTCAGTTTGGCATCTGGAAAAATACAGCCCGCATCTTGAATGTCTGACAATATTTTAGCCATTTTTTCAAATATGGAGCACTCATGGATCACCAACTCATCTATGGGACGTTTCTTATTTCGGTCAATGAAATCCTTACATTCTTGCTCTAAGCTGCCACTTTTGTAATAGGAAGTAACAAGAATGGTTCTAGAGGTTACTTTACCGGAATCATCTGTATAGGTTCCTTCACGTTCTACATGTATTGGAGAAATAAAATTTCTCAATGTTTCACGTAAATGATCTTCAATATTTCGTGGTGTGTTTAAACGATTGTCTACTTTTAAAACCATATCTTGTTTGGTATAAAGATTGGTGACCTTATAATTTTGTGAATTCATTCCACCTAAATATCGAATTTCATAGGAAGTTAAGAACATTCGAAAATCCGCTGCTTCCTGACTGTTGTCATCTGTCTCATATAATGCCTTCAACTCTTCCTCTAATTCAGGGCGGTTTCCTTTGCTTAAAATGGCCAGTAATTTATCTATTTTTTCAGGTGACATATTAGCAATGAGCTCTTCAAAGGATGTCGCATCGTTATTTTCATAAAGAAGAGATCTCTCACCTAAGGTTTCTAATTGATATTTTATTTCGATAAAAAGTGCAGCACGAGCTTCTCTGTAGTCTGGTGATTGTTCAATTTGACTATTTGGACAATTATGATCCACAACCCTTATTTTTTGTTGAATGGTTCGCAGAATTGATTTTTTAATCAAGGGATCTTCTGCCAAATTATAGTCATCGATGAGTGCATTCACTTTACTTACGACGAGGGCACTGAGGTCTTTCATGTTGACTATTTCAAAAGCCTGCATCTTTATCATAGGCCTTTTGGGAGAAGGATCAAGCACAGTAGTTTCTGCCGTTTTTTCTAAGCTTTCAGTTAATCCCATACCTACCTCACGCTCTCATGGTGGATCTGTCCTATGACGTTATTTTTATTATAGACAAACATAAAACGATTTGCATTTATTATGAACCAACAAATATTTATTTATACAAAAATATGTTTTTTACTATTGGTCTATAATGAATACATACAGAACAAATACCAATCAAATATAAGTTAAACATCATGCTACAATTGATTGACAACCCGGAAAATGACAAATCACTGATACGGCTTAATCATAAAATATCCGCCTACAATGCTCTGGCCGACGGGCATCAAGATACACTCTTGCAACACATGTTATTACTAGAAATAAAGACGCTTGCTGAAGCGTTAGAACATGAGGATATCTTGCTGAATATCATTGGCGAACTAGACTCTCCCGATAAACCTCTATTACCAGGATTGCCACTAGAAAAAAGGCTGATGGAATTAACAGCAGCTGACACATCGATGATGACTTCAGAAAAATGGTTCCATGTAAACCGCCCTAACCTATTGAATCGATTATTCCAAGGAGGTGTTGGTCATCCTTCTTCTGTTGAGATAGGTAAAGATTTGAAAACATTAGAAGATCAGCAATCTCTACAAGGGAAAGAGGAAACCCGTTATCGCAATAATTTCTATGTGTTAAAACGAATGAGATCTAAATTATTAAATGCCATCAACTCAGGTGAGCTCACTGAACTTGAATTAACACATTATCGAGGATTAGTGGCACAAATAAATCAGCAACTTCTGAGAATCATTCATGCTACCCCACAATTAAAAGAACGTTTTGAAACACATGCTTCTATTGCATATGAAATACGAAACGCTTTCAAAACGCTAAGTCATGAACAAAAAGATAAAATGGTTTATATCTTAAGGAATCCTGGGCTTTTTAATATGGATTCTCTTCGTGAACTATTGCCTGAGATGCCCGCTTATGAAGTCACATTACTTGGCGGTACAAACAATAGGAATTGGTTGTTTGTTAATAGAGTTCTTTCCAAACCTTATGAGATGTAGCAAAATAGGTTCTTTGACTAAATTCAAGGAAGATTTGCAACAATGC
>DAHWEW010000046.1:0-9762 GCA_027326225.1 Legionellaceae bacterium | reverse complement strand
CTCCTCAATCATAATTCGCTATCATGTTAAGCTTAACAAACTTACACTTAACAAAACCTTAAAATGGGCAGATTTTTCGTTTTATTTACATTATTCTGAAAAAAAGCAGTCCCTACAACGAGAGACTCTGATGAGATCGAGATGAAGCCGTTACCATTAATCATACATGAGCTCATCAAGAGGTGTATAATCTCGGCTGGGTCCTCCTTGAATCAACTCATTCAATACATCCGTCATACACAGCAAACGTAATACATTAGGGGTGACCGCATCAAATATGACACGAGTACCTAATAGCGCTTTTTCCGCTTCGTCGAATGAGACTCCCAAACCATACCCCAAACACAAGGAACATAATTGATCAGCCCTGCGAGCAATGGCAGGTAATAATCCTGTATCAGAAAACACTTCTTCAAAACTAACAAATCGGTCGTTCAAATAAAATTTTGCATTCATTCCTGTTGCAATTAACGACATGCTTTTAGAGATATCTATAGACATTCAACGCCACCATGGTTGTGAAGATTTTATAGGACCAGCCAAGAAACTCCTTAACCAACGCAAAAAAACCGGCACGGTAAATCCATAATGCTCAATAATTCCAAAAAATATGGCTGAGACTAAAACCAAAGCACCCGTCCAAATTCGGATATGCATCAAAAAAAGGAAAATAGGAAATGCAGCTCGCGCATCAACTACAAAAAACCTAGCGCTACGCGCGGAATCGCGCCAATGTGCAGTTACGGAAAACCCTCCAGCCATACCAAACTCCCTAGGTATGATATATTCATTAAAAGTATATCGTGCGATATTAACTAAAACAACTCAATATGGTGAAGACGATTCAGTTACTTTAAGGGAGTATTGTCTTGTTTACTCTGTGGACCAAGACATAAATTCAACACGTCTTGCATGGAAGGAGCGGGGGTGAATTGATGCTGTTTTTCACCAAGTTCCCCAGAAATGGTTTCAACACTGTTGTCACTTGTGTTTCCATTGTCTTTATTGGGTTTCATGATTCGTAACATATTTGTTGTACTAGCAGTCATCATTTTTCACCAATGCTTACACATACTCTATATGATACAAAAAAAAAATTAAGGTTTTATTAAGAAAATCGAATGGCATCTGTTCTTAACCATTGGCTTAGCAAATCAATCCATGGATGATCCGTTGGAATAAGCTTATTATTTAGTGATTTTACGCTTCTTATCCCTTGCAATGCGTTGGTGATAAATATCGCTTCGGCGTGTTCCAATGTGGTTTTATCGATCGATTCTTCTCGACACGATATTTTGTTTAATAAAGCGATGGAAAGTATTCGCTCCCGGATAATGCCAGGCAAGACGCCATCTGAAAGCTTAGGGGTGAGTAGTTCATTTTGTTTGATCATGAATAGATTAGCTATTGTCGTTTCTGTTGCATGATGTAGGGTATTGAAAAACAAGACATCGTCTTTTGCCTCTTTCACTGCTTCTCGACGAGCTAAAATAGATTCCAAATAATTGACGGATTTGTGCTGATAAGTAGGGTTTTTTGCATCTCTGAGCCAGTCAGCATATGCTAATTTTATCGGCTCTTCTAATGTGGTAAACGTGAATGCATCAAAAGCAAGTAACGATGTCAAACCATGAGCCAGAAGTCCACGAGGAGCTAACCCACCACTTAAAATAACTTTTATCCCCCCATTTTGAATACCACCGTCTATCAAACAAAGAGCAAGTTGCTCATGCCATGTTTCTAAAGACATCGTGAAAGGAATACCTAATGCAGAGGCAGATTGACGCATACGCTGCCAATGGAGTTCTGAATAACAAGGTCTTTGATGTTCAACGCGGATGGTTTCAAATAACCCTTCACCCAAAAAAATTCTATCTTTTATGCTGATTGATGCATGTTTTCCAATCGTTAGAATATGGGTAGGCATATTTAGTGTATCAGCTAATAATCAAGAAAATCTTCCAGTTCATCACGTAGTCTTTTCTCATCTAGTAAATTTTCCAGCCGTCTACGAGCATCAGAAGCTGGGCGTTGGCGATTATCTACAATCAGATCCTTTTCTTCAATCACTTCGTCTTCAGTGATGATTGTTTTTTCATCCTCATCATCAAAAAGTTCACTCATGCGACCCTCACAAGTTAGCTATGGACTCTATTCCAAATATACCCAAAACCGCTGTCTTAAGGTAGGATGGCTATATACTCAAAATCTTTGGAAATACTAATTTTGGACTATCGCTTTTTGCGTCTGTCACGCTGAAAAGATTCGCTATAGAGTAGACTATGACTCATCCTTTCCAGCGCGACAGCTATAAAATCGAGTCGTCCAAAACTTAGCATTTCCAAAGATTTTGGGTATATACCTTATTTTTTACCATTTTCAAAGAACTTTTTTCAACTTTTTTCTACTTCATAGTAGAGGTATACTGCTTTTTTCTGGATCATGATATTTTTTTATGGCTGATCGATTCAAGCAAGCATTAAGACACACCTACCAACAGATTCGTCAATCTCTTTCTCCAACATACCAAAGTCAGAGCTCTTTGCAAATTTGCAAACAAATCAGCAAATTAGACTGTTATCGTTATGCAAAACGCATTGCTCTTTATCAAGCCGTCAATGGAGAAGTTGACTTAGAAAAAATCTGGATCTCTGCTCCTTTACAAGGAAAATATTGCTATTTTCCCGCACTGAATGACGATAAAACATTATCCTTTCTTCCTGCAACACCGTCCTCTCGATTTTGTAAAAATCGTTATGGGATCTTAGAACCTGACGTCAGTCGAGAAGAGGCTATCCTGCCCTCTTTGCTCGATGTCATGTTTATCCCTCTTGTTTCTTTTGACTCCAGTGGGACACGACTTGGGATGGGTGCAGGATATTATGATAGAACACTTGCTCTATCTCGTGCTTCCGTATTGATAGGGGTGGCTTTCGAATTCCAACATCAAACCTTTATAGAAAAACAACATTGGGATATCCCTATGAACTTAGTGATTACAGAAAGCACTGTCTATTCTTGCAATGGAGCTTAAAAATGACACAATACTGGCTAATGAAATCTGAACCAACCTGTTTTAGCATTGATGATCTCTATCAAAGACCAAATAAGACGGCGCCATGGGATGGGGTGCGCAATTATCAAGCACGAAATTTCATGAAAAATGACATGAAGGTAGGAGATAGGGCTTTTTTTTATCATTCCAGTTGCACCCCTCCAGGTATCGTAGGCATCATAGAAATTGTCAGTGAAGCTTACCCGGATTACACCGCTTTTGACCCAACGAGCCAACATCCTGATCCCAAAAGTACGCCGGAACATCCAAGATGGTTTATGGTTGATGTGCGCTTTAAAACAAAGCTTTCGAGCATGATCCCTTTAGAGCAACTGAGGCTATATAAAGAATTAGAGAACTTAGCGCTTCTCCGTAGAGGCAATCGGCTCTCAATTATGCCTGTCAGCACAGAAGAGTGGGAGTTTATTAATCAGCTCGGCTATTAAGGCCTGTCGACAGACCCTAGCTCAATGCATCAGCACCCACTTCCCCAGTGCGCACTCTTACGACTTGTTGTAAGTCATAGACAAATATTTTTCCATCTCCAATTTTTCCTGTGTATGCAGCTTTGCATATGGCATCTATTGCCACTTCAACCATATTATCTGGCAAAGCCAATTCAATTTTTATCTTAGGTAAGAAATCAACAACATACTCTGCTCCTCTATAAAGCTCTGTATGACCTTTTTGCCGACCAAACCCTCGGGTTTCAGAAATGGTAATGCCTGGTATTCCTATTTCTATCAAAGCTTCATGAACATCATCCAATTTAAATGGCTTGATGATCGCAATAATCATTTTCATCTTCATACCCTTTAACCTAAACATAGCTGTTCATGCTATGTTTTGTTAGACTTTCAATCATCCACCATCATCTTCAGGAGTAAGATCATGTTTGACCCTAAACAATTCGAAGACTTAGCCAAAAAACTATACTCTGCTTTGCCCACCAGTCTACAAAATTTTGAAAATGAAATTCAACTAAAATTCAAAGAGATATTACAATCTGCTTTCACTCATATGGATTTGGTGACGCGAGAAGAGTTTGATGTCCAAACCAAAGTACTTGCTCGCACGAGAGAAAAAGTCGATGCTTTGCAAACACAAGTCCAAGATTTGATTGATAAGCAATAAGGGTATCTGGGGTTTGGTGATCATTGCTCTATAACGCCCAAGTGACGTCACCACAATTTATTCCTGAGCGTTCCTCACGAAATTAACCCCCATACGTTCCGCACATAAAGCGTAGACGGTATGTGAATGGTCAACACCCCTATTCTTTGATCCATTTTTTACAAGCAAGAATCCCTTGAATATCAGCCAGTGTTTTTACAATATGGATTAGCTTTTTGGGTTTATCAAGTAATGCTTGTAGTGGAGAAGCAAGCGGGGTTTTTACTTGAATTAATGGATCAATAATCCCTTCAAATTTACAAGGATCTGCTGTGGATACAATGATCCAAGGCTTTTCTGTGAGCTGCTGTCTTGCAAAAAATGCTGTGGCTGTATGTGGACAAATGATGATTTTTTCCTGTTCATAAACAGATTTAATCGTATTTCTGATCTCATCATCACTCACACTGAATGCCCGAACATGGCTCTTCATTGAGTCAAAAGTATCAAATAAACCCAAAAGACGCTCTAAATTACTTGGATTTCCAACATCCATAGCATTAGCCAATGTTGGTATCGCTTGACTGGGGTGATATTTTCCTGTGTGTAAATAATTGGGGATGACTTGATTCGCATTGGTTGCAAGCACGATTTCTCGTATCGGAAAACCCATCAATTGAGCAATATAAGCAGCGACACCATTTCCAAGATTTCCAGTTGGAACAATATAACCTGGTGATGTTTTCTGCTGGTGATAAAATTGCACGCTGCTATAAGCATAATAACTGATTTGTGGCAACAAACGTCCTATGTTAATACTGTTTGCGCTGCACATATTCAATCTTTTTTGCCACCAACCGTCGTGAAAAGCTGTTTTTACCAATGTTTGACAATCATCAAAAGTACCATCCACGGCCAATGCAAGAACATTTTTATCCCAACATGTGATTTGATGCTCTTGTCTTTTTGAAATCTGTCCTTTTGGATATAAAATTACCACATTTACATTTGATTTCTGGTAAAAAGCACTAGCAACTGCTGATCCGGTATCGCCAGAAGTAGCAACTAAAATCGTTGTCATTTGTTTGTCTGAAAGTTCATTGAAACATTCTGCTAAAAACCGTGCACCAAAATCTTTAAACGACAAAGTAGGCCCATGAAAAAGCTCCAGCATAAAGGTATTTTGATTGACCGCATGAATGGGTAAAGGAAAAGTAAATGCATTTTGACACATGTTTGATAAACGCTTGTCTAAATCATCCTCTTTAAAAAAATAATGTAATAATCTGGCAGCAAATTCAGGATAACTGAATTCTCTACCAAACCCTGATAAGTCAGGTTTAGGAATAAACGCCGGGATAAATAACCCACCATCGTCAGCAAGCCCACAACGGATGGCTTCTGACAATGTTTTCTGTAAATTTCTATTTCTAGTGCTGATAAAATACATATCTACCTCTCATTTGATTTCTGTCACATGCGCACTTTTTCCGCCCATTGAAGTTATCCAGCAATCTGAGTCAATGCTTCTATGTTTCAAGGGTTCCTGCATTGCATCGCTAATGAATTGTGCGTCATTTCTGTCTTTTGCCCATGCAAATAAACTGGGACCTGAACCAGAAAATGAGACGCCTAAGGCCCCAGTTTGTAATGCCCTATCTTTGACTTCATAAAACCCCGGAACAAATGCCGCCCGTTGAGGCTCAATTAAGAGATCAACCAATGATTTTTTTAATAGATCCATATCACGTTCATACAGTGCTGCAATAAAAGCCGCCAAATGTCCTGATTGATTGATATAATCCTTTAGCGGCACTTGATCTTTGAGGATGCTTCTCGCTTGTTTGGTCGCAACATGGATATGAGGGTGGATGAGGACACAATAAAGTTCTGGAATAGGTAACTGTATAATACCCATAGGACGATGGGAGTGAATTAAAGTGAGCCCACCATACATGCATGGAACCACATTATCTGCATGCCCTTGCCCACTGGCCACTTCTTCTCCAACTAGCGCATATTGCACCAATTCATCAAGCGATAATGGGGGCATGAAAAAGGCATTTAAAGCCGTTAATGCCGCAACGGCAGATGCAGCAGAGCCTCCCATGCCAGAACTTAAAGGAATTCCTTTTTTAATGTGAATTGAAAATCCCACCTCCAATTTTAAGTCTTGACATACCTTTTGAACCACCACTGAAGCTGTGTTGATATTGGCATCAAAAGGTAAGGGCTCTACTGAGTCGATAGATAGAATCTTAATGGCTCTATCTTCTCGACGAGTCAAGGTCACCACATCACCCACCTCAGCAAAAGAAAACCCTAAAATATCAAAACCTACTGCCACATTCGCACAGGTAGCGGGTGCAAATGCTGTGACTGAACGAATGCTTGTATTGATTGCAATCATCATAGACTCCTTTAAGATAAAAATGACACCAAACGGAGTAAATCTGCAAAGATACCGCCCGCAGTCACTTCTGCTCCAGCACCTGGACCTTGAATAATAAGCGGTTGAACATGATATCGATTGGTATGAAAAATCAGCATATTATCGGTCCCTTTTAATCCAACAAATGGATGATTTTGCTGAAATGACTTGATGGCTACATGGATCGCTCCATCCTGATGAATCGCACCAACATAAGCAATTCGTTCATGATTCATTTTTGCTTCAGCAATGATCTTCTCCATGTGATGATCATATGCTGATAAGTGATTCATAAACTCATCAACAGAACAAGACCTTAGAGGCTCTGGCACTAAATTGTGTACTGCCACATCAGAAAGTGCCACGTCAAACCCTACTTCTCGAGCCAAACACACTAATTTACGCGCCACATCCATACCAGATAGATCTTCTCGTGGATCAGGCTCTGTAAAACCCTTTTCTCTTGCTTCCAATACAACTTCAGAAAATGTTCTATCTTTCGCCATCTCATTGAAAATATAGCTTAAAGTACCAGAAACAATACCTTCAATGCTGTGGATGACATCTCCTGTTTTAATCAGATCTTGCAGCGTATTGATTATGGGTAATCCTGCACAAACTGTTGCCTCATAGAGATAATGATTAGTTTGGCCTCGTGTGAATGATTTCAGTTTTTGGTAGTACTCCACATCACCCGCATTCGCATGCTTATTCGGAGTAATCACATGGATCCCTTTTTCCAAAAAATGAATATACTGTGTTGCAATATTGGGATTTGCAGTACAATCAATGATGACGGCGTGCGGAACATCATCCAGAAGAATATGTTTCGTAAAGGCTTGTAAATCCGATTGAATCGCTTTGTCTTGCATTTGTTTCTGCCAAGTTGATAAATCAATAGACTCATGAGAAAGCAACATATGGCTGCTATTCATGATCCCCCTGACCAACAAATTGACTTGATAAGTCACATTTAGTTGTTCCAATGCATTTTGAATTTGACTCAGTAAAACGCTGCCCACTTGTCCTGGTCCAATTAAACCAATGGAAATTGTTTTACAAGACAAATAAAACCCTGCATGAACAGCTTGCAACGCCTTATTCATGTCATGACCTTCTACAACCACTGAAATATTACGTTCAGAAGATCCTTGAGAAATAGCGCGAATATTGATATTTGCTTTTGCAAGTGCGCTCAGTAATTTGCCCGCAACACCTAAAGTACCCACCATTTTATCGCCAACAACAGACAAAATAGCGCACTCTTTATCTACACAAATTCCTTCCAGGTGTTGACGTTTGATTTCTAATTGTAAATCCTCATGTAAGACTGCTATTGCATCATCAGCATACTGATTTGATACGGCAAAACAAATAGAATGCTCTGAACTGGCTTGTGCGATTAAAATGACGGAAATATCTTCCCGATGTAGCGTTTCAAACACTCTGGAGGCGACTCCCGTCACACCAATCATTCCTGTGCCTTCAATATTGATAAGCGCTATGTTATCAATGCAAGTCAGTCCTTTGATAAGATAGGACGATGGACTCGATGATTCTCTGATATCAGTTCCTTTCGCACCTGGATTAAAACTATTTTTAATCGTTATTGGTATTTTTTGATCTAAAACCGGAGCTATCGTCATGGGATGCAACACTTTTGCTCCAAAATAAGCCAACTCTAGCGCTTCTTTATATGAAAGCGCATCAATGACCAAGGCCCGTCGCACTTTATTCGGATCGGCAGTAAAAATCCCATCGACATCGGTCCAAATCGTTAATGATTTTGCTTGGAATAATTTTGCAAAGATAGCTGCTGAAAAATCACTCCCATTACGACCTAATGTTGTTCGCTTACCATCCAGTGTTGAAGCAATAAAACCTGTAATGACGATTTGATCAAAACTTTTGTTTTCTAAAAAGTGATCTAATGCTCTTTGACTTTTGTTCCAATCAATACCAATCATCCCATTTTTTTCATATTTATATACAACAAGAGAGGCATCCAAATATAAAACGTTGCTAAACTCGCTCAGATAAGAAGATAAAATTTTAGCAGACCATAGTTCTCCATAACCCAGGATCATGTCTTCTATTTCTTTTGAGTAAGTCCGCATGAGTGTTACAGCTTCCAAAATACCTTTGATATCTACCATATCTTTTTGAATAGAGGCACTGATCTCTTTTTTTGCATTTTCTATTAAGATGCTTTGGATAGTGTCCTGATGTAACTCTTCAAGAGAGCGCAATTGATTTAAAAAATCCCTTCCTGATTTGGCATCTTCCAATAGCGTCTGTAGGATAGAGGTTGTTCCAAGCATTGCAGAAACAACAATGATTTCATTTTTACCACAGAGTTTTTCTTTTAAAATAGCGAAACAACTCGCATTAGCCACACTACTACCACCAAATTTATGTACTTGATAACCTTCATCGATATGTCTCATCATGTTCTCTCACTTATAGATTCAATAAAATAGCCATTCAACGCTGATGAATGGGTCATGGTTACTTGCGATTGATAAGATAGTGAATAACCCCTAAGGGGTGGTGATGAAGGTGGTGATGAGGGTCGTTTGGAGAAAGTTAGCATTGTCTAGTGATGTCAAACCATATGAACTCATGAAAAAGGGATAGATACTTTGTATATCTAGAAAACGCTTACGATTGGCAAGATGTTGTTTCATGCTTTTAATCTTCCGCTACAATGAATATCAATTGTTGTTAAGTTTGCTTCATTTGAAATCAGTTTTGGATCTGAATGATAGATAAAGTAGTCACCCCTAAGGGGTGGTGGTGAAAGTCACTGTAGTGGAGGTTGAGAAAAAACAGCAGCCTACCCTATTTAAAAAGGCATTGAAGTGAACATTCAATGGTCTAAATCTGGATTGGCTCATAGCGTATGACTTCTATTTGACATAAATATAACCATAATCAGGCTACATGATTTTGGGTGTTGTGTCAATTTTTTGCCGAGAGTGCCTGGGCGAACTTATTCAATACAAAATAAACACAATATGTCGGGATTGCTTCACTTCGTTCGCAATGACGACAATATATTTTTAATTGAACAAAGCATGCGTTTGCCCTGGTTAGAGTGCAACACTCATTGGCGAAAGAGTGTTTGCCAAAAACTTGTCATCTTTTGAAGCTCTTTACTCCA
>DAHWEW010000045.1:0-9863 GCA_027326225.1 Legionellaceae bacterium | reverse complement strand
TGAAAAAAATAATCAATTTTTATCGCAGTCCTTGCCGGTATGCCATTTATATGGATGACTTTATCTTGTTTGATAACACTGGATTAAAAGGACAAACAGCTCTCTGGGCAAGACAAAATATTGATGGCACGCTTCCCAAAAACCTAGTGCGCTACAAAAGCTTGTCAACCAACATCAATCAATTTCTTCCAGAATGTAATAAAGTCATTTATGCGGTAGGATTTAATAGACGCTCTCACATCACCTTTGAAAACGGTTATGAGCATCATCAATATAACCCTCATAACGGTATTATTGGACCCGGATTATTTGGTTTGGGCATTGCTTACCCTGAATTAAAACCCGATCCTTTTGGTTTCGTTGAATCACAGGTCGGTTTGTGGAAATTTATGGTCTATCTCGATAAGGTTCTCCCTATTTGGTTTCAATATCACAGTTAGGAACTGAAAATGAATAAACCGATACCATTTGAAAAATCAATCGCAGAGCTTCAAGACATTGTCACCCAATTGGAAAAAGGTGAATTATCTCTGGAAGACTCACTCAAACAATATGAAAAGGCCATGGCCATCGCAAATCTTTGTCAAGAAATGTTACAGCAAGCCGAACAAAAAATAGAATCGTTGACGGTTCCCAAAACATCAGCAGAGCCTCCGCATGAGTCATAACACCCCAAATGAATTACTCTCTCGTCATGAGAAGGTATTGCATGATTTGTTAAACACATTGGAAATACCAGCCAAAAGAATCAAAGAAGCCATTGCTTATACGTTATTTCCAGGCGGAAAGAGATTGCGTCCTATGTTGGTCTATTTATGTGGTCGCTTAATCGATGTACCCCTCAGTGTCTTAGATATCATCGCTGCTAGTATTGAGTTTACCCATTGCTATTCACTCATTCACGATGATCTTCCCGCCATGGATAATGACGACTTTCGACGAGGCAAACCGAGTTGTCATAAAGCATTTGATGAAGCAACTGCCATTCTAGCCGGTGATGCTATGCAAATATTAGCCATCGACCTGTTGGTAACCCATTTACCGAATGATCTAGGATCCGCTGAAGTGATAAGCATCACAAAGGAACTGGTTAGAGCGAGTGGTCCTGCTGGGATGATAAGTGGCCAAAGCTTGGATTTGACTGAATTAAAAAATGCTCATATTGAAGAAACAGAGCTGCGAAATATCCACTTGCTTAAAACAGGAAAATTGATTTCTTCGTGTATCAACATGGTGATAGCTGCAGGCAATCCACCTCTGCCAATCGCGGGCGCTTTAAGACAATTCGCCCATCATTTTGGACTCGTCTTTCAAATGCAAGATGATTATCTAGACCATTACAAAGCCTGTGACATCTTAGGTAAACATCAATCATCGGACTTAAAAAACGAAAAAACCACATTCGCCACTCTGTATGGTCAAGATGAACTGATCCAGTTGATAAACGAACATTATCAGCAGGTACACAATGCATTATCTATGTTTGGTAAAGAAGCTCAAGACTTAATCGAATTTATTGTGCACGTACAGAACCGTTAGTGTTGGACCGGGGCAATGTATCGGGTACTAAAGGCTCTCCCTTTACCACCACGACCTTTGCAAAATTGGACTTAAAATCATGAAAATGTGTTTCACTATTTACAGCCAATCGATAAACATATTGCCTTAACTCTAAGAATATCTGCTCTTGAATCTTGGGATCATGCTCCTTTATTTTGTGTTTTTCATCGGCAATAAATTGGCCTATATCTTTTTCATCCTGTTTGTTTTTTATCAGATCGAGCATGATAAATAATTCGTCAAAATTGAGATGATGCTCCTTAGTGACTTCCACGTCGGGAGGACCCCGTTCGACAATTAATTTTATTAAGTCTTTACGAAGCAACACTCGAGCTTCATCATCAGTGACCTCTTTTACCTGTTCTAGTATTTTCCTCATCAGCAAGGTATCTAACACAGATTCCTTATTAAACTGCTCTAGTAGAGCAGCAAGTTGTTTTTCTTTTTCCTGTTGCTTTAAACCAGTATCTTTTAACAACGGTAGAATTTTATCATTCAAATAACTGATCCACAGATCTTGCAAAGCCTTTATTTTTTCCTGATTTTTATTAGGATCTTTTAATAATTGCTGTCTAAGTGGAAGATAAACTTTTTTAAATTGAGCCACGTGCCTTGAGTCAAGAAGCTTCTTACGGGCTCGTTTTGCAATATGCGTCGATCTTTTATCTTCTGAGGCTTCTAGGACTCGTTGTCCGGACTGAATATCCTGTTTTGATCGTTTACCGCCTGCATAGGGCGAAGGTGGCTCTGGTAGGTGAATGGCCTCTTTTGTTGCAAAGATCCAACTCTCACCTTGTTGACCGGCCCGCCCTGCTCGACCTGCATGTTGATCTCTTTGACGCTTATCAAATGGATGCTTTGGATCATCATAAATGGGGATGGCACCCTTTAGGATATCATAATCTACCCCCCGCCCTCCTGCAGAAGTTGTAAATGAAACAGTTCCAGCTCTGCTAGCCATGCTGACTTTTAAAGGATCCATCGAACCTTCTCCAGTCACATTCAAAAGATTGGGGATGATATCTTTAAATCTTACGCTATCAATGGGATCTTCTGCAATGTGTTTTAAAAAAGCATTCACACTTTTTTCAGTTGTAAAGCCAAACAGTAGAGAGGGCTGTGGATCTGCAGACAATCGACTCAAAATAAAATCGACAAGCTCATGATGTAACTTTTTTTGATCATCAAACACAATCACATCATGATCATAACGGCGATTTTCCGTATATCTATCCATCAGGATCACTTGTGGAGGATTCCCGTCACGCGTCAATATCTCTTCTAACAATTGTCTTTGGGGTTCATTACCTGGAGTACCTGTTACTCCAAGGCAACTGCGATACTCCGTGATAGATTCAGCAAATGATTTCTGTGCCAATTGTTGTTTGAGACCTGGAACAACCACCGTATCTTTGGGATCGTTAAGGAAGGCTTGCTCCATAAGCGCCACACGTTGGTGAACACCGTGACTCCATACTGCAGCCCGGTTTCTTTCTCCTGAAGTCGCTTGATCAATAATGTTGATTTCAAAGGTTTTGCCCGTTTTTTTCGTGCCCTCCCCACTTTCTGCAGAGGTCATCTCATATCTGTCGTAGTGTACCTCTCTTTGCAATGAAAAAACGGTTGATGCACTTTGAAAGTCAATCAGCATTCGAGATGGGTTTTCACAAAGCTTATCAAACAATATATTGGCTTTCTTCAACTGCTCATCCGTTACCGTCGAGAGCGATTTTATACAAGCCTCTACGCGATCAACTGCTGGTCCGTTTGAAGCAAATGTGAGTTTGTGCTTATCTTGTAATGCTTTAACCAGCTCATGAACATCAGAGACAGTGGATTTTAAATCAATGATCGCTCTAATCAGGGTTTGGTACAGTATCATCTCCTCTTCCTCTGAACCTTTTTCTCGGCCTTCTCGAAGTTTGATGATCGCCATAGCTAAGTTACTGACTTTATAATAACTTTCAAACTGGCTCTGAACCTCTGGAGAATATGGCGCTCCTGATAATACATTCACAGAGGAGTATAATTGATCGATGACCGTGTCCACTTCATCAATCACCAAAGCTTCCTTTTTTCGAAACCCATGTTCATCAACATTCACGCCTTCAATGGGATCTGTCCCTAAATACAAAGGACCTCCACCTAAAAATTCTGCTTGCATTTGATGATTGATATGGGTTTTATCATTCACCACCACAATTTGATTACGATAGGCCGCAGCTCCATCAACATGCGGACAGCCAATGCTAAATCCCAACCCTGTAGCAAGGTTTCTGAATTTGGGATACATTTCATTTTGCGCCATATAAATGCTATGGGAATATAAATCAACATTTTGGCCTTGGAATGCTTTGGTTAACGCATATAATTGCTGAACAACTGTTTTACCTTCTCCAGTATCCATTTTTAATAACTGATTGCGATCGGTATTTTCTAAATTATCTAGTATTTCTAGCAATTGAGTAGGACGAACCAATACTTGTTGATTTTGATAAAGCCAGGCCGCACAAAGACTCAAAAATTGTTTGATGAGCTCTTTTCTTTCGTCATCAGTTGAAGCCTTTTTATATTGATCTTGCAAGGTACGCGTATGCTTCTTAAACTGCGAATGATCCGATCCTAAATACGTTTTGAGGTGTTTGCTCATGGCTTGATAACTGTCACTCAAACGTTTTTGCTCTGGCGATAAGGGATAACGTTCAACCAAACTGGTTACATGTTTTTGTAAATAAGATATTTTTTGTTCTTGCTGTTCTTTTTTATCTCCTCTCAATCTCGCACCTTGAGTTTCATAGCGTTTAAGAGCTTGATGTTGTTCTGAAATTAACCAAGGAAGCACCATCGCATCTATCTTTGTTAAGAGACTATCTTCTTTTGCATCTGACAAACTCTGTACAGGCGTTGGACTTGTTTCATCAATGACTTCTTCAGCACTTCCAAGAAAGTGTAAATGCGTATAGAGTCGTTTGCCGAATCGCATTGCATAATCCCGACACAATTGAGCGGTTGAAGTAAATTGTGTCGCCAGTAACGGTTTGGGAGCTTTGGTGTCTGAATCTTCAAACCACTGATATGCTTTGACAAATTCTTCCATGTCTTTTAACCATTGTGTTTTTGAAAACGGACCTATCTGTGAAGATTGCTCTTGCTTTAGTTCGTTTATCAGTTTAGTGGTTCTATCAACCAAGTCACGCTCGGGAATCGTCATTTCTAACAGAGTAGGAACAACACGAACAAAAGGTAACTCCTCTAATCCTGCTGATTGCAAATGTTTGCTCTGACAAATTTGATGTAAAGCTTTAAAACGATTTTCATCCTGAAAGACCAGAAACAACTGCTCTTTGATCATATCTTTCGTTATGGTTGCTCCTTGTGCCAGTAATTCTGTTACCCGCTCTCCCCCCAAAATGTCATGCATCATGGGTAAAAAGCGAAAATTATTGCGTAACGTACCTAATATTTCAGCGAGCATCAGACGGTTATCAGGATCGGCAAAATTGATTGAATTCGGTCCATAATCGGTAGATTGGGTCGATTTAGCTATTTCCTCATACCATTCAGACAACTCTTCTGGTGAAATACCACACTGAGGATGAGGATTGGGGACCGCCAAAGCCCGATGAAATAAGGCATCGACATAATCCGTAATATAAGGTTCCCTAGCAAAGTATTCTTGAGATTTAACTTGGTCAAATTTTTTCTTTTTAAACGCGGACGGATCAAATAAAATACCATCTGGCTCCCCACTAATGGCTTGGTTAATGGCATAATGAGTCAGTGCTTGTTTGGGGTGATGCCATGTCCAATGAAATTGTTCCATTTCTTTTAGATATCGATGAATGCTTCCTGGTGGAACAGCTTTATCTACCCAACTTTGAATACTGTTCATGATATGAGACAAATGTCTATCACTGAGTACGTTGTCTTGTCGTGTTTGATAATCGAGATACCTAACAAAATAACCGAAATGCTCAAAGTGAAAGGTTTTGCTAGAGTCCAGTGTCTCTAAGTAATTTTTTAAAAAATTGACATACTCAGGATGGCCCAAACTTACAAAACCACGGTATTTGGCCAACACATTAGGGAGTTCTGTACGAGTTTTCGTTTGAGAATGCTTCAAAAGCAATTGCTGGAAAGTCAGATAAAGTTCGTTTTTATTTGGCAATTGACTGAGACTAGACAACCATTTCAAATCCGAGATGACTGAGGGTGTGTACCAATCAACGCTGGCAACTTCAGAAAGACTAAAACACATATGTGTCGCATCAAAAAATGTGTACAAAAAGTCAAAAAGATTAGATTGAATGCCTGGATGAAATTCTTGCACAGTATTTGAAAGATCTAAAATAACCTGCGCTAATTCTTTATCTTCAGGTGTACCATTAGATAAGGACCATAAGTTAACTAACATCTGTTCAGCTATTGCTGAGAAGAACCTTTCTTGATCAGTCTTCTCATTAACCTTGAAAGGAAATAATAACCCCCGATTCAAGATTGGAATACGGGGGTCGTCAACGTCTGTATCTTTTGCATCTGGCTGAACGATTCTAAATATCTGCTCCCAAGAACCGCGGTTTCTTGATTCCATTTTTCCACTATACCGACTCATGATTTTAGGCGGAAACCTTTCTAGTTTATCAGCCAATTCCGAAGCACTCAGACCAGTAAGACGCAAAGCCCAGGCTGCCAGTAATTCTAAATGAGGATTCTCTTTTCTTTCTGAGTCAATACTCGCTTTCTTCAGTTGCTTAGGAAGCTCTTCAAATAATACATCTAGGAGAGGTTTTTTCACTTTTCGGTGAGCAGAAAAGGTATGATTGGCGTTCACAGTTGACTCAGGTGTTGCTGTTTCTAAACTTAAGTACAAGGCATCCGATGAATTTTTTTGTTTTTCTCCTTTCTGATACGACTTTGCTTTGATAGGTAACAGTCGCGAATCGGTCAGTGTTTCTCTATTCAAATCACATGTAGAAAACAGTTCTCCATACAAAGCATCTTTCCTCTCTTCTGCAAGCCAAGGCGAATACCCAAACGTATACAGAGCATGTGACAAAGTCTGTTCTATCCTGATCATACTCGTGGTAAAAGCCGCTTTGATGATCGCATCACCAAATGGGGGCCTTTTATCAGAAATACGACTTGCGCTCACCTCTAAATCTTTTCTTCCAGACAAACTTTTTAATAATTCTTCTCTAGAAGTTGCTAATACGAGAAAAGGAGGCAACGTCTGAACAGGTTGGTCTTGCCCATGAGATATCTTTGCACCCTCTACCAAATAAGCATTTAGACCACGTACTTTCATCATTTCAGAAAGAATGTTAAAAACATTGATGCGCTGGCCAGAGCCACTAACTTGATATATATCCTCTGTACATTGATCACCGAGATAGTTCTTCCATTCATGAGTCACTGGATTCAATTCAAGAGTACAGAGAGGCGCTACAACATCTTTAGTTTCTCGGTAATCAGGAATCGTTTCACGTTCCCTTAAGTGATGTATCATAAATCGCGCGCCAACTGATTTATCCACAGGGATGAGGTCTTCCTCACTTGAATCCACGGTAGTAGAAACACTTGTTGTGGTGTTCGTATTGACAGACATATCACTTTCAACATGGACTTCAGGGGCATCTTGCTCAAATTTCATTTGCGCTAATGATGATGAGCGCTCTGAATGCTCCTTAGCAGTCACGGTTTGCGGACTCAGTCTGGTATGATCACCAAACAACAATGTCTGTTTTTGTTCACTACCAACATGACGTTTTTCTTCTACAAAAGATCTGAAACTTTGGGGTTCTGTACCAGATACACTCGTGGTTGACCCAGAACTTTTCAGTGCATGAATCGCTGCATAAGTGTTTACAAGCACTTCCTCCTTCCGTAAAAGCCACTTCCCCAACCTTGCAAATTGATACGATAGGTTTAAAGGAACCCTCTGTAGAAAAAATTTAAATCGCTGATATCGGACTTTTGTCTTTTCAAAAAAACTTAATTGATAGTATCGCTGATACAAGGGTTGCAAAACTTTGTTTTGAACCTCAATCCTGTTTTGTAATGTTTGTTTGCGTTGCTCTACTCTTTGATTCCTATTCTGAACCGTTTCTGTGAGACGTCTATGCTTGTCAGAAACTGGTGTTGTTTCCTTAGAAACTTGCTCTGTTGAAGGTGCCAATCGTTTTATAAAATAATCTCTGAGTGTTTGACGAACAAATATTTCTTGCTCTGTTCGCCCTTCAAACTCTTTTTCATCTTTTTCAAAACGAGCTTTGCTCTGTAATTTTTCTCTAAACCAGAATCGGATAGATTTTTGTCTCAGTTTGATGAGTGATTCTGCATCCACCGAGAGTATCAGTAAAATAGCTTTCTTAAAGAAATCATTTTTCTCTGCAAGAATGATGATCTCATCCAGCGGCGTTTGCGTTGTTGAATCACTCAGTCCATCAATGCCTCCTTGCAATAATTGTTCAAATGCCAATACTTTTTGTTTGGTTTCTTTATCTAATACATCATAAAAAGGAGTACCTTTGAGTGAAAGAAACGCAGCAGTATAATTGTTACGAGCCATCTCTTTTGAACACAGTTGGTAAAGGGTGTTATTATTAAGTTTAGTTCAATTTGTAACTATTTGGTTAAACTAAAGAGATCTGTAAATCCGGGGTGGAAGTGTTTTTTTTGGACTCCTCTTGTACTTCAAAAGAGCCAGATGAGGGTCTTTTTTTTAAGATTGTGCTTTTCCTTGGATTAAATAATGTCGGGGCTTCGGATACATGATGGCTTTCTCTCAATGATGCTGCTCTACAAAGAGGCTTATCCTCGCTTTTAGCTTCTCTGAATGATTGCTCCAACTCTCTTATTCTTGTCATGATTGCATCACACCATTGATTTAAGATCTTTGTACAAACCAGATCAAACTCTATCGGTGTTTTTAGATAGGTACCGATTCTAATGACTTGGTGCTTTATAAAGTAGAGTGCCTCTTGACCTTCTATACCAATAATCCCCTTTTTATCCTTATAAAAAATTCTTGCCACAGAAGGAAGCATAGCAGACTCAAGTGTTTTGAGCTGGACATCAATCGGATCTTTGTCATCATAAAGAGCAAAAGCGGTAAGGATCAAAGCTCGAATAGCATGATGGTCATCATGCTCTTGAAATAAAGATTGCACCCCTGACTGTGCATTAAAAAACTGAAATGCACGATGTGATATTTGCGGAAGTGGCTCAAATGCCCTGAGATGCACCGGATTATAGTATTGATAAACACTCTCACCACGCTTAATAGCTTCTTTTGCTATAAGATATACCCTTTCAATGTCAATGGCCTTTTCTTCTTCTTCAATCTTACTGAACAAATCTGAACGCATTGCAATCATCAACCGTTTTGATTCCTCAGGATTTCGTTTTCTAGGGTGGAACTCATATTTTTGGGCCATTTCCTTACACCAATGATCTCTTGCTTGTAACCTCACTTTTTTGATGCCTACCAATCTATCCAAAAACGCTTCATTCTCCATCTTTGATTGAGAGTCTACTCCGAGAGAGGTTCTCTTTTTTACGCCCCCTTCTACTGAAAACGCTTTTTTATCCTCATGGTAGTGTTTAGAAGATTTAATCACCTCTCGTTCCATTTGAATCTTTTTTTGCAGATCAACAACAATCGACTTCAGCACATCCAAATCTTCACAAAAGGGTGTCAACGCATGCCCTTTTTCGAAGTGATATTTTGCTCTCATGTCCTTACACCACTGCTCACGTACCTCCAACCGATTGTGAGAAAACCCAGATATTTCATGACTCCAATCCAGGTATGTGGTCATCGACATACGTATATGAGGTAAGGAAAATTTATGTTTCCCTATCGAAATATGAATCCCATCAGTGTACTTTGATATGGCCGCAGCATTATGTTTTTTATGAATAACAGTCCTTAAAGCACTGCTTGGTAAAACCAGCGGGTGCTTGTTCAAGACAGATCGAGTCAATATGTTTGAAAAGATAAATAGTGGCATATATGCATCCGCACTGGTATAGGCAGGCATATGCGGAGATTTTTTATTCGCAGCAACAAATGCGGCCATAATGAATTGCAATCTTTGATGAAACACAAACAATGTCGGTGCTTGTACCAAGGATAAGATCAGCCAAAAAGGAATCGTATTCTGTAAAAAAGCCACGGTTGAATTTGCATTCAATTTAAAGCCAGCAGGAACCGAACTATTGATAGAATCGAGCTTAGAACTATCTTGAATACGCGCATGAGCAAATAATTCGGCTATCATCGACAGAAAGGCGTCAATATG
>DAHWEW010000044.1:0-10151 GCA_027326225.1 Legionellaceae bacterium | reverse complement strand
CCACTCAGAGAATAGTTGCAAAAAAGTCTACAGATCATTATAAAAACACCTATCTTAATAAAAAGTTTGTGTTTGATAGCTTCGTTGAGGGTAATTCTAACCAATTAGCACGAGCGGCTTCTTGGCAGGTAGCTGAACGTCCCGGTGATGCTTATAACCCTTTGTTTATTTATGGTGGAGTAGGGCTTGGTAAGACCCATTTGATGCATGCAATCGGTAATGCAATCCTTAAAAATAATCCTGAGGCGAAGGTTTTATATCTACATTCCGAGCGTTTTGTGGCCGATATGGTCAAAGCTTTACAAACCAATGCCATTAATGAATTCAAGCGGTTCTATCGCTCTCTCAATGCTCTTCTGATTGATGATATCCAGTTTTTTGCAGGAAAAGACCGATCTCAAGAGGAATTTTTCCATACATTCAATGCGTTACTAGAAGGACAACAACAAATTATTTTAACGAGTGATCGTTATCCTAAAGAAATTGATGGTGTGGAAGAGCGCCTTAAGTCAAGGTTTGGGTGGGGACTTACTGTTGCGGTTGAACCGCCAGAGCTTGAAACAAGGGTTGCTATTTTAATCAGCAAAGCCCAGTTGTCTAACATTGAACTTCCCTATGAGGTTGCTTTTTTTATTGCCAAACGTATTCGTTCAAATGTTAGGGAATTAGAAGGCGCATTACGTCGCGTGATTGCAAACGCACACTTTACCGGCAAACCGATTACCATTGAATTTGTCAGTGATGCGTTGCGCGATCTATTGGCGCTACAAGATAAGTTGGTGACAGTTGAGAATATTCAAAAAACTGTTGCAGAATATTATAAAGTAAAAGTTGCTGATCTGTTGTCTAAGCGTCGAAGTCGATCGATTGCTAGACCGAGACAAATGGCGATGGCTTTGGCTAAGGAATTAACCAATCATAGTTTACCTGAAATTGGGGATTACTTTGGTGGTCGAGACCATACAACTGTTATTCATGCTTGTCGCAAGGTGAAAGAACTTATTTTAGAAGCTAATGATTTTGCAGAAGATTACAAAAATTTGATGCGTATTTTATCATCCTGAACAGCAGTCAGGTGATTCTCCATAGAGATATACTGCTGGTTTGAGGATGATCTTAGACCGAGACTGATATGTTTGAACTAACCATAAAAAAGCAGCAGTTGCTCTCACCTTTGCTGACTGTTGCAGGTGCTATTGATAAAAAGCAATCTTTAGCAATTTTATCAAATATTTTATTAAAATTGACAGATGCTTTTCTGGTTCTTACTGCTACTGATCTTGAAATAGAGATAACAGCAGCTGTACCGTTTCATTCGCACGAAGGTAAAGGCACGGTGACTGTACCTGCCAAAAAATTAATCGATATCATTCGATCTTTGGATGATGATGCCACTCCGACGTTATCTTTTCATAACGATGTCCTCACTATCAAAGAAGGTCGTAGTCAATTTAGACTATCCACCCTATCTGCAGATGATTACCCATCGAATGAAGGCGAGCAAAATGAAGTTGAGTTTTCTTTGGTTCGAAGTGAAATCATCCGTCTCTTTCAATCAACCCATTTTGCTATGTCGCAACAAGATGTTCGAGCCTATCTGAATGGATTATTGTTAGAACTTGACTCACAGAATTTAACAACGGTTGCCACTGATGGACATCGTATGGCCATTTGTCGTCAAACAGGACAGTTATCAGAACAACATCATCGCTTGGTTATTCCGCGTAAAGGTGTTCAGGAAATTTTACGATTGTTGAGCACTGTTTCTGATGATCACATTAATGTATCAGCTGGTAAGTCGCATTTTAAATTAAAAACGGATCAATATTCGTTTGCTACAAAGTTGATAGAAACAAGGTTTCCTTCATACGGTAAAGCTATTCCAGTGGATCAGGATAAACAAGTGATCATTGACAGAGATGTATTAAAGAGAGCACTTTCTCGAATCATTATCCTCGCCAATGAAAAATCTCGTGCTGTTTTATTACATATCCAATCTGGTCTAGTTACTTTAGTAGCCAATAATCAAGAGCAAGAAGAAGCCATTGAATCCATGCCCGCTGAAACGGAAGGTGATGAAATAAAGATAGGGATCAATGCTACTTATTTATTGGATGTTCTCAATCATATTGAAGAGGGGCAGTTGCAAATCTCTTTGAAGAACATTGATAGTAGTATTTTGATTCAATCATTAAAAGATAACCAATATTTTTATATCATTATGCCTATGAAGATATGACTATCCATGAATTACAAGTTCATCATTTACGCTGCATCACCTCTGCCAGATTTCAGTTTCATCCTCGTTGTAATCTTTTTTATGGTGCAAATGGAAGTGGCAAAACATCTTTACTCGAAGCCATTTATGTATTGAGCTCTGGGCATTCTTTTCGTACACGTGAAATCTCTCCTTTGGTCACTTTTGACGCGGATGCTTTGACTGTTTTTGCTCGCACGATAAGCGATGAAACCGTGAGTATTCAAAAATCACTATCGGGACCGACAGTCGTTAAATTGAATGGTCAGTCTTGTTATAACAGCAGTGAACTCGCTCGGTTTTTACCTTGTCAGGTGTTTTATCAGGATATTTTTCAGATTATCGACGCAGGTCCTTCTGTTCGACGCACTTTATTAGATTGGGGATTGTTTCACGTGGAACAATCTTATCATAGCTTATGGAAAAACTATCGCATGGTTCTTAAGCAGCGAAACGCTCTCTTGCGGCAAAGAGCGAATCGAACACACTTTATCCCCTGGGATAAGCAGTTAGTAGAGCTGGGGCATCAGTTAGATGAAATGAGAGCAAGTTATTTTAAGAAATGGGAAGCGTTGTTTCATAAGATACTCCCTCAACTGACCGATATTCCTTGTCAGATCTCATATTTCAAGGGTTGGGATAAAAAAGGAGTTGGTAAATCGTTAGAGGATGTGCTGGATGAGCAGTTTGATAGTGACTTACAGAGGCAATTCACGCATTCTGGCGCACATCAAGCTGATGTGTATTTTGACTTATCAACAAAAAAGGCGAAACTTCTGTTGTCACGTGGACAACAAAAAATAGTACTGATTGCGTTGAAGCTCGCACAAGCAGATTTAGTCAAAAAAGAGCGTATCTATTTGCTTGATGATATGGCTGCTGAATTAGATGCGGAACATTTGCATCGCTTAATCAAGAGGTTAGCTGTTGTGGATGGGCAACTATTTGTAACCGCTATGGATGAGAAAATAGTCCAAGCATTTGATAAACATGTAGATATGAAACCACACCTGTTTCCATATTGATTTCCAGCTATCCACACCACAATCTAACCTACCTCCTCTAATCGACTGCATCATGCGGTCAGAATGGATGCGTTTGGTACGATACACATCAGTATGATGCACTCGATTAGATCGGTTTGATTAGTGAGGCTTGCTTAGATGGAGAGGAAGAAAACAAATTAATACCGAAACAATATTCGCCAAGGTTTAAAGGATAGCCACATGTCAGCGGCTTTGAATGCGGGGCGGGATTGCATCGCGTGAAACCACTCTTGAAGATGAGGATAAGGTACTACAAGCGCGTATTCGTGGATCATCTTTAATCGAGTGAACAACACGGCTGTGACAATATCAGCTGAGCTAGGAACATCTCCGAATAGTAAAGAGCCTGGGTTGGGGTGGGGTAATTGATTAAGGTAATGGTTGACATCTTCCTTTTGGGCTTGCAACTTATCAATTAAACTACCCTCATTGAAATAAGCAAGACGCTCTTGATTTAACTTCATTTTCATTTCAGTAGCCGTTGGATTGGCTGATGTAGGTAATTCTTTTTCAAGTTGAAGGATCGTGTTACGTAATACTTTGCAAAATAGGTGACGAAGAGGTGGGATTGAGAGCATGGCCTTTGCAAAAGTTAAACGCTCTATAGTGATAGCATAGTGAGCAGAAACGATTTGTTCAATTTGCGTCGACAATGTGCTATTTGAATCACACCATTGTGGGCTAGCCTTTGATGCTGCCAATGAAAGGATCATTCGACTGTCTGTCCATGCGTTTACTCCATCAGTCAATGCTGGGACTGTCATTGCCGGATTGATCGCCATATACCAAGGCTTTAATTGATCCTTTTTCATATGTATGTCCATATACTTTATTTCAAAAGAAATACCAGATTCAAGCAAAGATAAGCGGGCAATCATAGAGTAATAAGAGGAGGGTGCGCTATAGAGAATCACAGTCTCATCCTTAGCAAGATAGTGTTTCTTCTCAGCATAAATCATTTTTGTGGACTGTCAATTTATTGTGATCTCATATGTTCTAACATGTGTCATTTCCGTTAGAACGGAAATGACTTAATGAAATCGATTTTTTGAAATTCTTTTAACAAACGCGATATGATATTGCTCTCAAGCTATAGGGTCATTGAAGGCACTCTAGGCTCAATAGGCGCGTTTAAACTAGTAAAGGATAAGAGATCTTCAAATGCACCTTTTAAGGTTGCATGATCCATCGCTCCTCGTATCGCGTTCTTTTTCTGCAAAAGAGCAATACGGTTATGTACGTCATTCGGTCTTGTAAAAAAGGAAAAAGGATCATAAGCAGCCTTAGATATTAGCGTTAATAAGAGGGGTTTAACCAGCGTAAACAGATGCGATGGTGGATTTGGGTGGTTCAGGACATGTTGTAATGCAGTGGCATGAGCTTGATGTGGAACATAGGTTAATAGATCTGAAAGCATATGATCTGCTTCGGTTGATAATTGCAATACACTTATCCCTTGATGATTGGTCATCATGAGTGCTTGATAACACTGTTCACGAGAGATATATAATAAGAGAGATCGTATTCGTTCTCTGTTATGAGCCAAAAGGTGCAAAACACTCATGCCTTCATGCTGTACAGTTAATGCATCAAAACGAAAGTTTTTTGGGTAGATGATCCACACCAATTGAAACATGTCAGGATGTTGTAATAGAAAATGAAATAAAGGCCTGTCTAATTTTTGAGGTAATAGGTCTAGAATTTTCGTAATACAATGGTCACGAGTGGCTATCGCGAATTCATTGGGAAAAAAATGTCGAAGCAAAGCATAATTTTTATTAGACAAAGCTGTATCAAATAATAGATTGCGATTGATCACCACACTTTGCCAGTTGTCTTGTCGAAAGGTATTAGTTAATGTATCAATCACCCGATTGACTAGGATTTCATTGTCTTCTGAGGCTAGACACTCATAGAGCGTATGACATTTTAATTTTACCAATTCCTCGGGAGTATATCCTGGATATTTGCTCTCGTCATGGATGATATTTAAGCATAATGACAAGTCGATGGCAGGATTGGTATTGCATAAAATGAGTAAAGTCAAAGTAGATAGGTCATGAGATCTTTGTGGATAAGATAATTTGTCCCTACAGGCACTTTTTAGAATGCGCACAATGGACGCATTTTGTTCGTTAGCTGACTTAATGGCTTCCCAGCCATCTCCATCAATGAAGGATGAGGCAGCGTCTCTTATATCGAGGCTGAGTGCTTCACGAAGTTTGTTGGATTGTTGATGACAAAGGCTTCTGACATCTCTACATGCTTTTAATCGCAAGAACAATTCTATTTGTTCTGGTGATTCGGGGTGCTCAAGAGAGTCTTCTTCAACCAGACTGGGTTCACTTATCATTAACTCAAAAATCTTGCAATAAATCAGATTGGATTGTTCATTGTTTCTTAGATGATCTGCTGCAGATGCTGCATGTTTAAAATTTTGAGCAGTAATTTTTGACTGAACAAGCGTGTTTATCGCGGCATCTGGAAGTCGGTCTAAAAGATGGGGCATTGATGCAAAAAAAATCCACTTTAAACTTCTTTGAATGAGAGCGTCTGCTTGGGGGGCTGACAAGAACTCCCCCACTTGTCGTATGGTGCGTGCTCTGAAATGCTCAGGGAGTTGTGTATCTATGGCTTGATAGAGTGTATCAAGTGCTGCAGCATCCAATGGACGAATCATCTCGCCTAAGAATTCCTCGAGGATTCCATTCTCAAAAGAACTAAATACTCTTAACGCATGAATCAAAAAAGCTTGACCAAATAGGGTATGCAAGTTGGCCAAGTTTTGTTTATGACAGGTAAAACCAAAGGGGGCTTCATGAATTCGAGCTCGTCTAAGCATAGAGGGACAAGTCAATTTTTCTGGCATAAAAGCCGCAATGTATTTCAAAATCTCATTGGCAGATAAATAGAGCTTACCTTCAATGCTGCGACTGAGAAGAATGGCCATTTGTTCATTGAATTGTTCATGTTGTTCAATGATGACGGTAGTTGGTTCACCAAGCACGTTAAAGTAAGTCAGTGCTGAATCAACAAAAACAAAGCAGCTTTTGGGAGAAGAAATGCTTTGGAAGTATATATCAGAACCAGTGTGACCAGATAGAGAGTAATGCTCAAAGGGATTGTGTTGAATTTCTTCGGGCTGTGATTGGCTGGGAGATTCTGAAATGGGAGTTACTACTGGAGCCAAGGGGTTGGCAAGAGGTTTTGAGGTATAGGCAATTTCAGAGGCTAATTGAACCAACTCAAAGCAATCCTTATAATCAGGCAGCTGTTTTGTGGCATACAGATGAAGAGCATCATATACCTCACAAACCATACCCATATCATGGCAGTTTGCTGCAAAAAAACGATGAAGAATGCCTGTAGATAGGATGGTGGGTGCGGGATAGCCCAGCTTGATTAATGCCAATAAAAATCCAGCAATTTGAAGAGGAAGACCAGGATCCAGCTCAACCAACAAAAAAAAGGGTTCTTCTTCAAAATGGAGCATCTCTGCCAGAAAGCTCCCCCATAGGCTTAAGCGCTCTTCTTTGGGTATTGTTTCACATTCCATGATGAGGGTGGTGATATCGAAAGAGTCATCTTGTGTCTCTTTCATCAATAGATTCCCATAGGAGATAGAGTGCTGTAATTCAGCTATCATGGGGCCATCTTCTTCAAAGGTTTCGCTGCTTGGATCATTGAGACCCACGAGGGCTTCATGCATTTGAAAGAGGAGGGTACTTAATTGTTCTTTGCTGACCATCGGAAAAGTATCTTGAGTTGCTTCAAGTATGCGCTGAATAAAGTTCATATCTACCACACAAATAAACCAGAACCAGATCTATAAGATTAAAATATAAGCGTGAAGAGGTCAAAATATACTTGTACCCTCTCAGAGCAACGGTGTGCTGTCAAAAAACAAATCTAGCTGTTGTCGTTTTGAGACATCTGCATCATATCAGAAGATCCCTCACGTTGTTCGGGATGACGTAGGGCTAGATGGTTGTTTGCCCCGTAGAGCCTGGAGGGCTCGCAAAGACGGTATTAACAAACGATTCGGTACCATTTTGTGAGGCATCAAGCAACCAGTCTTCAGCGAGGAAACCTACGACTATTTAGCCGCCATTTTCTGGATACATGGTATTGACCGCATCGATGTCTAGCACACTCAAGTGATCTCGTTGGCCAATATTGGCGTTTTCTGAAAGGGGTATGATGGTTTTTTTACCATTTTTGGAAAATGCATAAGCGGTATAATGCATGATAGAGTCATAATCGTATTCAGCGTAATCTTGGCCATCCGTTAAATGTTGCACAAAATTATAGCGATGCTCTTCGTCAATATTTTCCCAAAGAATTTGCACATATTGATCACGGTCTTCGCGCGATTGTTCATGCCACAAACCCATGGCGTGGCCAATCTCATGGGCAGCATTCATGGTATTACAACGAGGTGCTAAATTAATGAATTGTTTACCTCCTTGCCTACCTACGTATGAAGAGCAAGTTGTGCCATAGGCTGGAACAAAGGATAAATAATCAGAATAAGCGCTACGATTTTTTGAGGTCAACTCAATAAACTCTACATGGGTGTTTTTTTGCCACAGAGCAATGGCTTCAAGAGCTGATATTTTGTTCAAAAGTGGTAAGTCTTCGTCAAGCTCGAAAGGAATAATGCCGTTGTCCCAGCGTCGGCCACCAATCGCAGGAAGTATGGATGCACTTTTGGTAGAGATTTGGGCAAGTGTACCTATCAGAATATCGCCCTCAACCACTGCAAACTCATTCAATTTCTCATAAACAATGGTGCGACTGCCAAGTCTTGGATCAGCCACAGTGACTTGCCCTAGTTTATTGGTAGCATAGGCTTGTGGAATGAGCAGAAAGAGTTCTAAGAAGACTAACTTAAAATAGATTTTTTTCATCAAATTTTTCCTTGACCCCAATCAATTAGTCTATATTTTACGCTACCTTTATCAAAACATACAGTAACTCCCCCACGTCAACCTGAGTGCCCTAGCCTCTTCGAGGCAAACACCGGAAAAAAACACGGTCCCAAAAACTCCTCATCCGCGCTGAGAGGTTTTTTTAGAGCGCAGGGAGCTCTTTCTCTGTTCAGGAGGACGTGGGGAGTTACCAAAATGAAATCTTGTCTAAAAAACCTCAGGGAATCTCAAAATCAGTCAAATTGAAACATCTTAAATCGGATCATCAAACCCTTGTATGATAGTTCTGATTAAACTTTCTGCTGACATGTGTTTCGTGATGTAATTTCGAAGCCATGCCCGCCAAGGTGAATTGGTAAACATCAATTTTGCGAGTCCACGAGATGCTTTTTGTGCTTTTTCTACTCGTTTTTTTCTACGTTTTTCAAATTGCGCCAATGCTGCTGGAATGAAATGAGGATCGGTTCGCGAAAGAATATCATCCAATGCAGCAGCAGACTCTAACGCCATTGAAGCACCAATCCCTGCAGTGGGTAGAAATGCAATGGCAGAATCCCCAAGTAGGACAACTCGATGTTTATGCCAGGTTGAAACCATTTGATCATTTAACGACCAGAAGAAAACTGGTTGATCATCATTGGGCAATTCGCTGAAAAACTCAGGTTTTCGCTTCCATAAGTGAGCAAATTTTTTCTCAAGATATGCTTTGCGACTCATTCCTTTTAAAGCATCCTCGGCTGTTGGAGAATCCACAACGGCAATCACACCGATTTTTCCTTGAACAGGATAGGCACCAAAAAAATTTCCTTTCCCCCAAAATTCTTGAATAGTATTTTCTGGTGACACATTATTCTCACACCACCAAACCCAACCACCCCACCCCGTATGATAGTCTTGATGTTCATCCTTAGACCAAATCAGGCTTCTGACACAAGAGTGTAGTCCATCGGCACCAACAACCAAGTCAAACTTCTCTTGTTGTCCATTTGTAAAAGTTACGCTTACCATTTCACTTTCCTGCTCAATTGCTAGGAGTTCTGTATTAAAGCGAAGGTCAAGTTCGCCACAAGCCTGATGAATGATATTCAATAATTCGTATCGTGATATTAATTGATAAGCTCCATACTGCTTCACGATGGGCGCAAATGAGAGTTTTGACAGCAGCACACCTTTATCACTATAGGCCTCATACTGGTTGCCAGCGACAGAATGAGCAAGATAATGATCATATTTATGGATTGCACGTAAGACATTAGCACCAGTGGGATAAAGCCCGAGCATATAGCCAACACTTCCAAGAGAACTTGCTTTTTCAATGACTACAGGGTGTATTCCTCTTTGTTTTAATAAGGCAGCTAATGTCAATCCTGCAATTCCCGCACCAATAATTAATATTCGCATGTGCTTACTCGAATGTGTTTTATATACATATATATATAAGACAATTTTGAAGATAGCCAGTAGCTATTAATCGATGGCTCATATGTCATAACAAAACAATACCGCTCAAAACATGCTGCACGAGCCAGTTCGCATGAGTTACAACATACAGTTACTGTCTTTCTTGCAAGGTTAAGGCAAGCTTATAAAGATCATTCTTATGTGTCTCAGACAGTTGGCTTGCAAGCTTGACAGCTTGTTTTAAAGGCAACTCTGTCAATAATACAGATAGCAGATGCTCATCTATTGAAGGTGGTGGGGTTAGCGTTCGCGGAGGCAGAATTAAAACAAACTCCCCTTTGAGATGATTAGGATCTGCTAATAGCCATTCTTTGACCTCTTGACAACTGCCTCGTACAAACCGCTCAAATGTTTTGGTGAGCTCTTTTGCCAACACCAATTCACAAGTTTCATCAAACACGGTGATGAGGTCATTCAAACTATCTTCTATACGATGTGTGGACTCATAAAAAACCA
>DAHWEW010000043.1:0-10203 GCA_027326225.1 Legionellaceae bacterium | reverse complement strand
AATTGGATAATACTCGTTTGAAGGAGGCAAGATTAATAGAAACAAAAGAATTATAAGCTTGTTCTATGCCATGAAGATAAATAGGAATTTGTTTCTTTGCATGCTCATACTTTTTTTCAGACACTATAGCTTCTAATGCAATACCTATTAATTCATCGAATAATAACTCTGCGTTTAATTCTGTTTTACTATCACTCTCCTGATTGGGTTTTAATAATAAGTTGTTGGCAATGTCATTGATACGCTTTGCTGCTTTTCTAATCATCAACCGTTTCTCTTCAGAAATAGAGTTAATACTAGAAAGCACGGTATTAATAGCCGCTAAAGGAGAGCGAATATCGTGAGCAGCTTGCGTTGTTATATTGATGAACTCTTGTTTAGCCTGTTCTTTTTGTTCTTTTATTTCGAACGCATTAAAAATAAATTGTTGCAGAAAAACAAACTCTTGTGTTGAAAAATTATCATCAACGTTGCTTCTATCATTTTGCAACATTAAATGCTCAATATTTGTCACGATTTGCTTAAATGGTGCCTCAAAACGCTTGCCCATAATAACAGATAAGATAACCACAATAATAGAATAAACGAGTATGAAAATCGGTAAACCTAAGAGCAATTGTTTATCAATGGCAGAAAATAAATAGGCCATTAAAAAAAACAACAAAAAGCTAGACATTGATGTGCCAACTGACCATAGAGCCATTTTATTTTTAATGGAATTCGTTCTGCTAAACCAATCACGAATGATATATTGCTTATTTTGATAGAGAAGTCTACTGCCAAATAAAATAAAAATTAATCCTAAAAACCACAGTAACTCGCCATAACTCAATAAAGAACTTGTTTGAGACAAAAAAGAGTAGTTAATAAAAAAATCGCCAGAGATAACTGTAATCAAACCAAAAAGACACAATGAAAATCCATTATTATTTGAGTAAATGAAACATAACAAGGCGGCATTAAAAATAATAAATTCACTAATAAAACTGATAGTATGCGAAATTCTTTCCCATGAAAAATAGCTAAAAACATGGTTGATAGAGGAGAAAAATAAAAAAATGGTGATTAGACTTAAGCAAATTAAAAAGGGTAATGACTTGGAGAGCTTCGCTATACCAAAAATATTGTGTGCTAATAGGTTGATTAAAAATATTATAATGGTGCCAATCCAAATCAAATAGGGAATATATCCTAGTGCTACCACTGGAAAAGAAGTTGATAAAATATAATGGTTAGAGAAATATACTGCCATATAAAACGTTAAGTCGTTTAAAAACAAACATATATTTGCAATTAAAAACCATTTTAAACTTTTTTTATCTTCTAAAGTTGTTTGAGCGTATAAGGGAAAAATCGTTAATAACGTAAAAAAATGAATTAAAAATTCGGATTGAGCCGCAATGTTAGAAATTTTAACGGCAGGTATTGCAGATGAGATTTCTAAAAAAAATAATCCACTCCAGAAAATGAGTGCGAGGGTAAAAGCATAAACCAAAGGACTAAACGACTGACTAGTAAGTCCATAGGTTCTTACATGTAACCGCTTAGCAATCGACATAAATACAACAAAGTATGAATGAATAGCGGACAGGGTTTTGAGCCTGAAAATTTCGGTTATTTTTTGTGCTATTGAAACATTTAGATTGGGCGATTACAGTCTTGCGGCAATGCTTTGAGTGAGGGTTAGGCTTTCTCATAATTCTACATTGCTTCTACATGGAAAAATCGGGGAATTCTTAACTACTTGATTTAATTGGCTCCCCAGGACGGACTCGAACCGCCGACCTAATGATTAACAGTCATCCGCTCTACCGACTGAGCTACTGGGGAATGAGGCGGAATCTTAAATGGATTCCGCCGATTGGTCAAGTACGAATTTCAATTGTTTGCAAACCGCTGGAGTCTATCTAATGCATCACGAAGCTTTTCCATGCTGGTGGCAAAAGAAAGGCGGATGCATCCTTCGTTGCCAAAAGCAGAACCAGGAACTAATGCGACACCTACCTCTTGTAATAATCGGTCGGCAAATTCAATATCATTGGCAAATCCACGGCGTTCAATAATCGGTTGTACACTGGGGAAAATATAAAACGTGCCATCCGCGGGGATGACTTCTACGCCTTTGATATCGTTTAAGCGTTGAACCACATAATCATGTCGCTCGTGAAACGCCTTGACCATGGCACGCACGGTCTCTTCTCCCCCATTTAAAGCTGCAACTGCCGCTTTTTGTGCAATAGAGCATGGATTGGAAGTGGATTGAGATTGGACGGTCTTCATCGCAGAAATCAAAGGAGCAGGACCTCCAGCATATCCAATACGCCAGCCTGTCATCGCATAAGCTTTAGAGACACCGTTTAATACAATGGTTCGGTGGTATAACTCAGGGCTTGCATCTAAAATATTGACGAAAGGTTGAGACCATATGATGTGCTCATACATATCATCGGTGGCAATGAGAACCTGTGGATGTTTGATGAGTACTTCAGCCAATGCCTTAAGCTCAGCAAAAGTATAAGCAACGCCTGAGGGATTGGAGGGACTATTGATGAAGAATAGTTTCGTTTTAGGCGTGATGGCTTTAGCGAGTTGCTCTGGGGTAATTTTGTAACGATCTTTGGGCGTGGTTGAAATAATAACAGGCTTACCCCCTGCTAATAACACGATGTCTGGATAGGAAACCCAGTAAGGGGCTGGAATAATGACTTCATCCCCTTCTTCGATAAAAGCGGCACACAGATTATAGCAACTTTGTTTGCCACCCACAGAAACCAAAATTTGGTTCAATTGATAATCAAGGCCATTGTCTCGCTTGAATTTTTTGATGATGGCTTCTTTTAACTCAACAATGCCATCAACAGGGGTATATTTGGTAAACCCTGACTCAATGGCGGCAATGGCTGCATTTTTGATGTGCTGCGGGGTATCGAAATCGGGCTCGCCCGTTCCTAAACCAATCACATCTTTGCCTTGTGCCTCCATTTGTGCGGCTTTTGCAGCAACTGCGAGTGTTGGCGATGGTTTGACTGAATGCATGCGATTTGCTAATGCAATATCCATCAATAATCTCCTATAATAATACCTCGATCAGAGGTGTAGTTCAAATAATGAAAAAAGAATTTAAAATTTACTCAGATTATCAGCCCGCAGGCGATCAACCTAAAGCGATTGCCTCCTTGATTGATGGCCTACAGTCCGGGTTGGCACGTCAAATCTTATTGGGTGTTACAGGTTCTGGTAAAACCTATACCATTGCACATGTGATAGAAGCCCTTAAACGGCCGACTTTAATCATGGCGCCGAATAAAACTTTAGCCGCACAGCTTTATGGTGAATTTAAAACCTATTTTCCAGACAATGCTGTGGAATATTTCGTTTCCTATTACGATTATTACCAACCAGAAGCCTATGTTCCTGCCTCAGATACGTTCATTGAAAAAGACGCCTCAATCAACGAGCACATCGAACAAATGCGAATGTCGGCAACCAAAGCACTGATTGGACGAAAAGATGCCATTATAGTGGCAACTGTTTCAGCCATCTATGGCTTAGGCGACCCTGAGTCTTACCTCAGTATGGTATTACATCTTTCCCGTAAAGAACAATGTTCTCAGCGTAAAATTTTAAAGCGTCTTGCCGAAATGCAATACACTCGTAGTCCACAAACCTTATCGCGAGGTCAATTTCGAGTGCATGGAGAGATCATTGACATATTTCCGGCTGATGAAGAAAAAGATGCGATTCGTATCGAGTTATTTGATGATGAAGTGGCCGATATCGCGCGCTTTGACCCGTTAACCGGTGTTATTTTACAACGGTTACCACGGGTGACGATTTTTCCTAAAACCCATTACGTGACCCCTAGAGAGCGCATTTTAAAAGCCATTGAGGCAATAAAAGTAGAATTAGAGCATCGATTGGCTGAGTTGAATGCCCAAAATAAGTTGGTAGAGTCTCAACGATTAGAGCAACGTACGAATTTTGATATTGAAATGATGCTTGAGCTTGGGTTTTGTTCAGGGATTGAAAATTATTCTAGATATTTATCCGGACGAAATCCAGGCGAACCTCCCCCTACTTTGTTTGATTACCTGCCTCAAGATGCTTTGTTGATTATTGATGAATCACATGTGACCGTACCACAAATTGGTGGCATGTATCGTGGCGATAGGTCTCGTAAAGAGACTTTGGTCCAATATGGATTTCGCCTTCCTTCGGCATTGGATAATCGCCCCATGCGGTTTGAAGAGTTTATTTTGCGCTCTCCTCAAACCATTTATGTGTCTGCTACTCCAGGTCCTTATGAATATGAACAAGCGGACAACATTGCAGAGCAAGTGGTGAGACCCACGGGGCTTGTGGATCCAGAAGTATTGATTCGACCTGTGACCAATCAAGTTGATGATCTCTTATCAGAAATAAGGCAAGTAACCAAAGATGGCCATCGCATTTTGGTGACCACCTTAACCAAGCGCATGGCAGAAGATCTGACGGATTATTTGCGTGAGCATGGCATTAAGGTTCGCTATCTACATGCAGATATTGAAACCGTGGAACGAGTAGAGCTCATTCGCAGCCTTCGTCTGGGTGAATTTGATGTATTGGTGGGAATTAACTTATTACGTGAAGGTCTCGATATGCCAGAGGTGGCCTTGGTGGCCATTCTTGATGCAGACAAAGAAGGCTTTTTGCGATCAGAGCGTTCGCTGATACAAACCATTGGACGCGCAGCCAGGCATGTGAAAGGACGCGCTATTCTTTATGCCGATAAAATGACAGGCTCCATCGAACGTGCATTGAATGAGACAGAGCGCAGACGTCATAAACAAAAAGCATTTAATTTAGAGCATGGAATTACTCCTAAAGGGATCAGTAAATCAGTAACGGATATCATGGAAAGCTCGACGTTTGGCACACGTAACCGTCATGAAAAGAAAGAGCCCCAGCCACTGTTACCGCTCAAAGAGTTAATCAAACGAATCAATGTCTTAGAAAAGCAAATGTATGCTTGTGCAAAAAATATGGAATTTGAACAAGCGGCTCAGATCCGAGATGAATGGTTGTCCTTAAAAGCACAATTAAAACAGTAACGCCTGACAGAGTGATAGCTACCGCTGCACAAGATGAAATGACCTCTTAATAAACACTTAATAATCATGGCTTATAATATGATTAATTAAATAGCATACTGAAGGGGTTTATACCATGGCACTTAAGACCGAACGCATCAACATCCAATTGCAGGGCATGAATGAGCTTATAGAAGAGCTAGAGCGTCAAGTATTAGAGCTTCGTAAAAAAAATAAGGACATGTTAGCAGGTTGGGGCGAAACAGATCAGCATGTGATTCTTGAGAGGGATGAGACAGAAATCCGGTTGAAAAAAGAAGGTTTTGAAAAAGAGAAAAAGCCAAGAACACAATTGCGTGATATTTTGCAAGTAATCCGTGCAAAGCTTCTTGAAAAACCAACTGATTTTGACGTGGCTTCACTTGGGAAATTGACCAATGTAGAAATCAATAAGTTGAATGACGACGAGAAGCGTGCCCTCCTTCATTACGTTAAAAAAGCGCCACCTAAGGGTGTCACAGTTGGTCAATCAGATGGTTTTGTATTGCTGATGGCATTGATTGGTGAAGAATATGACAATTACAGATCACTCACGACACGAGATAAAGTTTTAAACGCAAATTTAACCGCTGTCATTGATACTAAACTAGCAGGTTTAACAAGCGAAATATCAGAAAAAGACAATCACATCAGACAACTGGATGCCTTAAGCAAAACGATGGTCGATTATCATGCCAATGCCACCAAAATAGCTGAGATAGATACACAAGGACTAAAATACGTAGCAGAGCAACGTCAATTGGAAGAAGCGCTCCAAAAGGCAGAACGAGAGCATGAAACATCGGTGGCTCAACTCATGTATACGCTGACTGAATATCTCACCCAACGAGACAATCGTCTGAGTATCAAGTTGAAAGATAATGTGACGTCATCTGATAAAGATGCTCGCACAGCGTTTGTGAACGAGCTCAATGCTCTTTTGCAGAAATATAGAAATGAAAATACCATTGAAACTAATGAAGAAGTCCTTGAACTCATTGATCAAAAGGGCAAAGATTTTCCTGGTGTTCACCTACAAACAGCCCTCAATCGCATTAAGCTTGAGTTGCTTGAGGCAAGAGAGGAACAAGAGGAGCTCGTTGAGGCTGATATTGGTGTGATACTTCTAAATCATCCCGATGAAAGATTTGCTACAAGTATTACCAAGTTATTCGAGAAAATTGATGATATGAAAAGATACGGCACAAGCCTACCTGCAAACGATCAAGGCATGGTCTTAAGGCTAACCAAAAAGCTTAAAAACGATGTGTTCCAATTGGTAAACGCAAATCCTCTGCATGCCCCAACGCATGAAAAGTTCAAACAGTTTGAGCAAAAATTTACAGCAAGATTACACACAGAAGATGTGGCTATGAGTAAGCACACCGGTTGGGGTGCATTTCTTAAAAATCTATTGGCAGCTATTGTGACGGTTGGTATTGCTCTAGGAGTGAAATTAGCATACAGCAAACACACCACAGGAGTGGTCAGCTTTTTTGCTGATAAGACAGGCAAACAAAGTCAAGTTGATACAGTGGGCCACGCCTTGCGTGAAGTGCAAGAGAGCGCCGTTACAGAAAAAGATGCCAAAGCACAGAAGAAAGCTGCACTGGCAAAAGGGCAAGAGCCATTGCAACCCGTTGATCCTGAGAACGATCCTCTCAGCAGCAAACCATAATCCGAACCGTGACCGTCAGGGAGCGAAACGGCTCCCAAAGACGCACATCTAGATTGATTTGCCCCGAAGATGCAAGTCATGTCGAGCCTTGAAAGACATCTCCAACATATCAGGAGCTCCCTCACGTTGTTCGGGATGACGTGCGTCTTGCTCCAAAAAGGCTGGGATGCTCGATACGACGTTTTTACGTTTTATCCGGATATTCGCATAAATCACGAATCAAACATTCAGGACAGTGCGGTTTTCGTGCCGTACAAACATACCGTCCATGTAAAACCAGCCAATGATGAGCCTCTTTTACGTATGTTTTCGGGATGTTTTTTAACAATTGCTGCTCCACAATGAAGGGTGATTTACCCTGAGCCAATCCTGTGCGGTTAGCGACTCGAAAAATATGAGTATCTACGGCAATGGTTGGTTGATGAAAAGCAGTATTGAGTACAACGTTTGCTGTTTTTCGTCCAACGCCTGGCAAGGCTTCTAATGCTTCACGCGTGTCAGGGACCCTGCCCTCATGTTGTTCAATCAGTTGTTGGCAGGTCTTGATGATATTGGCCGCTTTGGTATTGAATAATCCTATGGTTTTGATGTGTTTTTTAAGTCCTTCTTCACCTAACGACAGGAATGCTTCAGGGGTGTTTGCAATAGGGAAGAGGGTCGCTGTGGCTTTATTGACACTGACATCGGTGGCTTGGGCCGATAACATCACGGCGATTAATAGCTCAAAAGGGGTGTGATAGCACAATTCAGTGGCAGGATTTGGGTTTTTAGCGCTAAAGCGTGCAAAAATGGCTCGACATTTTTCTTTATTCATCGTGCGCTCTTTTGACTTTTTGACGTGCCAGCGCCTGTAAAATATAGGCTTGTTTGGCATTTTTATCTTCTATTTGTTCCGTACTTTGGGCACTTAAGCGGCGTTTTTCACGATAAGCCTCAACACGATCTTGTTCTTCACGTAATCGTCTGATATGTCTTGCTTGAAAACGTTGGCGGGCAAGATCTTTATCATACAGGGGCTGATGCGTGGGCTGTATTTCAATGCAGTCCACGGGGCAAGGCTCTACACAAAGCCCACAGCCTGTGCATTCATGAGTTAGAATACTATGCATGAATTTAGCACTACCTACGATGGCATCTACAGGGCATGCTTCGATGCATTTGGTGCATCCAATGCATTCGGCCTCTCGAATAACAGCGATGGCGGGCTCTCGCGTATTTTTTTCAACGGATGCTAAATAAGGAGAGGGGTCAATGCCCAAAAGCTCGCCCAAGGCCTTAACAGTGGCAATCCCTCCGGGTGGGCAGCGATCGATAGGGGCTTGTCCTCTTGCCAGTGCCTGGGCATACGGCAGACATCCTGGAAAGCCACACTCCTCACATTGCGTTTGTGGCAACAAGGCATCAATGGTGTTCGCATCTACCATAAAGACTCCAACGCCTACGTTTTGCCTTGAGAGAGCAAGGACTCGATTTTTTCAGGTAGAATCCTTGTCATAAGCGGTACAAACGTGTGGATAGTGTGGTTTAAAAGAGGGGTGTCAATGCTGTCCCAGGTTAAAGGGGCGCAATTTAAAAAGCGCTCTGATGCTTGGGCCATTTGAGGCAGGACAGGTTTTAAATAAGTGATGAGGACGCGAAACAAATTTAACCCCATAGTGGAAATCATTTGTACCTCTTGTAATTGATTTGGATCTTTTGCCAGTACCCAAGGTTTATGGGCATCAATGTATTGATTCACCTCATCAGCTGCCTCCATGATTTGGCGAATGGCTTTTGCATAATCACGGGCAACAAAAGCTTCAACGATGGCGGGTCGTAAGGATACGATGCGTTCATAGGCTTGTGGCTCATGTAACGTATCAGCGAGTTGATTTTCAAATCGTTTTTGTATAAATCCCGCACATCGACTGGCAATATTCACCACTTTTCCTACCAGATCAGCATTGATTCGATTCATAAAATCAGCAAAATTTAAATCAAGATCATCCACCCGACCATTCAATTTAGCTGAAAAGTAATAACGTAAATACTCAGGATCTAAATGAGCCAGATAAGTGCGCGCCTCAATAAATGTACCCCGAGATTTTGACATCTTTTGACCATCTATGGTTAAAAAGCCATGAGTGTAAATGGCAGTAGGCAGGCGATGGTCGCTGCCTGCGAGAATAGCAGGCCAAAATAAAGCATGAAAATAAACAATATCTTTACCCACAAAGTGGTACAGTTCTGTGCTTGAGTCTTTGTTCCAGAATTCGTCAAATTGAACCCCATGCTCATCACAGTATTTTTTAAAGCTGGCCATATAGCCAATGGGCGCATCTAGCCATACGTAGAAATACTTATCTGTGGCGCCTGGAATGGGAAAGCCAAAGTAAGGGGCATCGCGTGAAATATCCCATTGTTTTAAGCCTTGGGCAAACCATTCATCCAACTTATTCGCTACTTCTTTTTGTAAATGACCTTTTCGTGTCCACTCTTTTAACAAGGCTTCATAACGGGGTAAATCAAAAAAATAATGCAATGATTCTTTTTCTATGGGCGTTGCACCAGAAATGGCTGAAACGGCATCTAATAAATCCGTTGGGGCATAAGTGGCACCACAAGCTTCACAATTATCGCCATATTGGTTTGGAGTTTTACATTTAGGACAAGTCCCTTTGACATAGCGATCGGGCAAAAACATGTTTTTGATGGGATCATAAGCTTGACGGACCGTTCTCGTGACAATATCTCCACGGGCTTGTAATTTGGCAAAAATCGCATTGGCAAAGGTTTGATTCTCTATGGAGTGTGTGGTGTGGTAACTGTCATAATCGATGCCAAATGCTTTAAAGTCTTCGATGTGACTTTTTTGCATCTCTTGTGTCAGCGTTTCTGCTGAGATGCCCAGCTGTTCGGCTTTTAGCATAATGGGGGTACCATGTGCATCGTCGCCACAAATGCTGATGCAATCATGTCCTAACATTTTATGTGTTCGTACCCATATATCCGTTTGGATATGTTCAACCAAATGACCCAAGTGGAGATGGCCATTGGCATAAGGGAGGGCACTGGTAACCAGCATTTTGCGTACAAGGTCCATATTATCTACCAAAATAAAATTGGTGAATTATAACCCATTTGTCGTGGGATTGCTGCATAATAGTATGTATAAACTGGACTTTTGATCTGATACGAGCCCACGGGCTCGTAAAAACCTGAGCGATTTTGTCCAAAGTCTAGTTTAAACGTATGTATCCATAAACTGGGGAGTGACGCCATTTTTATGAAACCTTATTCAAAATCAATGTTATCACAGATGCCAATCAGCATTTGGATATTAGGTTTTGTCAGTATGCTTATGGATATTTCATCTGAGCTTATCCATAGTCTGCTTCCGTTATTCTTAACCACAACCTTAGGTGCCAGCTCTTTCAT
>DAHWEW010000042.1:0-10286 GCA_027326225.1 Legionellaceae bacterium | reverse complement strand
TATTTATTTCAAAGCCTTGGAGAATTACTCGTATCAGCTTTAGGCGTTGCGATGGTGGCCGAACTGGTACCCCGTCAAATTTCGGGGTTTGTTATGGGGATGTGGTTTTTGACTTCATCCCTTGCCGGGTTTCTTGGTGCCTCTGTTGCCTCTTATACAGCACTTCCTAAACATCTGAAGCCTGGTATAGAATCCTTGATGATTTATACCCAAGTGTTTGCCTATATAGGTGCGGTCACGTTAGGGGTTGCTCTGTTTTTATGGATCATTTCACCACGTTTGAGTAAGTTGATGGGCTAGGGCATGGATTCAATAGGGATGGATGACCATCTATCCATCATCTCTTAATGATCTATTACTATCCTACCTGTGTGATTTTTATAGTGATTTGTCAGCCAAAATGAGATAAAATAACACGCTAATAGTTTTAATTTGTATCAAAAAGGGTTGGTAGTGTCTAAAACAGTAACGATAAGTGAATGTTCAAAAGCATTTATTCATGAACTAGGGCAAACATTTGACGATGCTACGATAAAGAGTTGGAGTCAAAACTCATCAGATGAAATGGAACGTGCAGAGCTTGTAGAGTGGCTTAAGCAAGAAGTAGACATAGACAAAGAGCACCATTTCACAGTGGAGTCATTGCGGGCTTCTTTATTGGAAGATTTGGCCGATTCATTTTTAAGTCCTGAAGAAAAAGTCAAAAAAAATGAACAAAACAATGAGAAGACTTCCTGGGTGAATAGGGCATTGTTTATCTACTTGGGTATCGCAGGCTCGCTCTTGGCTCTTTGTGAAGGGTTTGATGGCATTGCCTCAATTCTTGGGACATTCACCGCTGTTCCTACTATCACAATCTTTGCTGCAGGTCTTGCTTTTTCACTGGTCTCTGTTTTTTTATTTTATGTGTTTGATCTCGTTGATATTGCTAAACAATTAGAGGTTAGTTTTGGCAAATCTACCCAATTGCTCGATGTATTTTTAAGAGAAGTGAATCAACTGAATCGACTTCGACTGTGTATCGAAGAGAGTTATTTAGAAAAATCTACTGATGCAGCCATGAGATCTCAATATCAAGAGATGATAGTGATGCTCACCTTGCGCTATCAAGCATTGGAAGAAGCTCGAAAAGCGTATAACAAGGCATTGGAGAATCCATCGTTATTTTTGCATATTGCAAAAATAACAACTTCAACCATGACTGCAGTGATCTTTTTTGGGGGAGGGTTTTTTGTTGGACAAACCTTGGCTTTGACCCTGGCAGGTCTTTTTGTGGCATCTGTTTCCCCGATTTTTTGGCCAGTGATTGTTGGAAGTGCCATTGTGGGATTGGCGGCTTTGAGTCTTTATTGGTTTATCGAGCGGCCTGGACTTGAAAATCTGGTCGGCTATTGGCTTGGATTGGACAAAGAAAACATCGAAGCATTTGCAGGAGCGGAAGTTGTTGCCGAAGAAACACGCCAATTGGAGAAGTTCAAGCATAAAATCGCGCTTTTTGATGAATTGCAAGAGCAGATATCCCAGTTGACTGATTCAAATGATAAGATAAACACTCATCAAAAAGAATTCTTTCTCCCTGAAGTCGTCATAGAAAAGAAACAGCCCCTCACCGCTCCCATTCATGGGTTATTTAAGCGGCCTCGCTCCCGATCGCTTGATGATTTGTCAACCGAGTGCTTCACATCCCCAAAATGTATTTAACAAAAGGAATGGTGATTTTGCGTTGAGCAATAAGAGAGGCTTCATCCAAACGGTTGAGTAGGTCTTGCAGCGCATGCATATTGCGGTTTGATCGGTTCAATAAAAACTGTCCCACAGAGGTTGGTAAAGTAATTCCGCGCTTGTGGGCATGTAATTGCAGGGTGTTGATTTTGTCTTTATCGTTTAGTTCATGCAATTGAATCACGATTCCCCAACTGAGTCGTGATGAGAGATCGGGCAAACAAAGGGGTGAAAGAGCGGGTGGTTGGTGGCTCGTGATAATCAAGAGAGATTTCTCATTATCTCGGATACGGTTGTATAAATGAAAAATCGCTTCTTCCCAAGCTCTGTTGCCGGCTATTGCATCAATATCATCGATAGCTATCAATGTTTGCTCTCCAACCCCATCAATCACTTGTGGTCCAAATTCATAAAGGGTCTGTAAGGGAAGATAAATAGCGGACTGATGGTGCCCCATCGCTTGGCAACAAGCTTGTAACAGGTGGGATTTTCCAGAGCCTTCGGATCCCCACAAAAAAATTTGATGTTCACCTCTGCCGGCCAAGCTATTGAGTAATTGTTGTTGCAAAAGGGCATTATCACCCCAGCAAAAATCAGCGAATGTTGCTTCATCATCAAGTCTGATGGCTAAGGCAAGTTGTCGATTCATATGAGGAAAAGATAAAATAGGTTATTCATGTCATGTTCCTAAATGGGGATCTCTACAAGCTTTTGTCCCCCAAGTCCAAACGTAATCAATATAAGTACTTGCAGTGGTGAGCGTTGTCAGAAAAATAAGTGTCTCGATGATGTATGATGAAAATTCAAAAAAGGCAAGTTCAAACAAACAAAGGGTAAGAAGGGTTAACTGAAAAAAAGTGTTGATTTTGCTAAGCGCTGTTGGCTTAAAATCTAGTTTTCGTTGGATAAACCAGTACCAAGCTAGTACTCCAAAGGATATGGTCAAATCACGTAAAAAAACCAGAATAACGAGCCACCAAGGTAGTTTACCAAGGATAGCCAATGAAATGAAACTGGTGGCAATTAACAGTTTATCGGACAAAGGATCAATAAAAGAGCCTAAAAGACTTTGCCAATGAAAGTATCGAGCCAGCCAGCCATCAATGCCATCAGTAAAGCCCGCTAAAATAAAAATATAAAAGGCATATTGGTACAAATGATGGTAGAGTGACCAAATAAAGGGCACTATTAGTACCAAACGAATTAATGTCAATGTGTTCGGAATGTGTCTTAGAATCATGTATTAACAGTCTTAAGTCATAATACCCTCTTAGGGTTTGTCTGGCCGAGGCGTATTTTTAGATGCCAGTGCATGCAAGTGTATACAATCCTTTGGCTGCTGTCACGTGAGAGTCAATCTTATGCGCACCCAACAGCATAAAAACCCACAAAACATAAAGAGTAACTACCCACCCCCCCCCTTTCTACGTTAGGGATGGGGTACGTAGGTTCTTTAGGGGATCTAACAAAATGAATTGTCAAAAGGTCCTAAAGCGCCGAATGATTTATTATCATACATGAGCTAATGATCCACTCTCCACCGCACATAGCGTGGGGGAGGGAGGACTTTATTGTTGTTAAATGTCTTCCTTATGACATTGTCATAGCACTATGATCGAAAAGCTCTTCTTCTTCATCTAATGGCTCAGGTTCTTTGGGAGAAGGTTTTGATGCGGTCTTGATTGGTGTAGATGAAGTCTTCACAATGGGTTTGTCTTTTTGTAAGAGTGCTAAAGCGACAGCTGGGCTACTGAGTCCATGAGCCACTGCATCTAGGGTTTCGATGATGGCTTGCTGTTTAATGGCGAGCTTTTCTTCGCGCTCCTCTAAGTCCTCTTCGAGAATGTTTAACTCTTCTTTCTTTTCTTGTAAAGATTTTTGCATTTTATTAAATTTAATTAATGAATTTTGGTTAGCTGGATTCAGCTCAGGATTCAGAGGCGGCGCCAGTTGTTTTATTTTTTTTTGTAATTCATTGGATGCGTCTTCTCTAATGCCTGCGAGGATGGCTGACTTGGTTAATGCAATTAAAGTGATCACAGCGAAACAGCATATGGTCAGGACAAGGCCTGGTGGGAAAAAATTCCAAATGAATACAGCAATTGTGGTGAGTATGGCAGCACTCAGCTTAATCCAGACTGATTTTAGTGTCAGTTCATGCCAGCTTTTCGCGCGTTCATATTCTGCTAAAACTTCCCAAGGAGCGTGTTCTTCAGGCGGATCAAGAGACTCAAGGGCTTTGAGGCTTCTAAAATATCCAAAAAGACTTTGAAATACTTCAGTACTTGAGCTGACAACAAACAGCATGGCTGCTGGGAGAGTCATCACCCCTTCTGCAAAATAAGTAATCAAATAGCCAGAGATGGTAAGCCCTGCGGTTAACGTCTTAAAAAAGAGCCGACTTAATTTATCAGCAGTGGTGGATGTGCCATTAGCGAATGTGGTGTACCAATTCCATAAAAGAGCGCATCCATTATATATAATGCCTAACAATGGAATGCTTCTTAACAACCAAAATGTTGATTTAAACCAACTGACGATCTCAGGAAATGAGTTAACAAGCCAGTTTCCAAATCGCTCTAGATACTCCCGATAAAGATAGAGTAAAGTGCCAACGATGGCACTCAAGATGGTCGTAATCGACAGAATCACCGCCCAGTTTATTTTGGGTTTGGTGTTTTCAATCAAACGTAATAAATTCCCCAGATGATGATGTCCATCATGATAAAGATTGGTTAATAGTTCATGAATATTTTCTGAGTTTTCGAGAAGCTTCTCATATCGGCCTTTTCTCTTTTTGTGATTGCTTTTTTTGATATTCAGACTTCCTAAAATAGCAGGAATGTATGGATCTTCTTCATCCGGTTTGATGACCAGTGATTGATATAAAGATGAACAGCTTTCTTCTGATTCAGCACACTCGACTTGTAATCGAACAGTTACGACAGAGATGGCTTCACCTTGTAGATAGCTCAATACGATGTCTTTTAAGTTATTGCATCTTTCTGGAGTAATATCTGGCATCGAGTTCGCACTAAGGTTAATTTTAGCGCACAATGTTATCAGAAAAATCTAGAGTTCGCATTTATTTTATGATGTTCAACGCGCAGATAGGCAATGTGTCTTGAAGACTTTGACTGGCTACAGCATTTTCTAAGTTGACACTTTTCCGGCTCGAAACTCTAGCCATAAGGCATTTAATATGGCAAATGTACAAGCCAATCCTGTTCCTAAAATCCAAGAAAAATACCACATGTGCTCCTCCTAATAGGCTGTCTCTTGACGATGGATGGATTCTTCCGTGACCTTTCCTCGCAAGACCCGATAAACCCAGGCTGTGTAGGTTAAGATAAGCGGCAAAAATATGATGGTTGCACATAGCATGATGAATAACGTTAACTGGCTTGATGAGCTATCCCATACGGTTAAACTTTGTGAAGGATGCGAAGATGAAGGAAGAATGAATGGAAACATGCTAACGCCTACACTGGAAATCACTCCTATCACACAAAAGGCGCTACAAATAAAAGCAAATCTCACATATCGAGCAAAAACGAACGCAGAAAAAGCTGCAATGATTCCTGTGACAGGGGCTATCAAAGTGAGCGGCGTATGCTGATAATTCAAAAACCACGCGCCACTTTCTCGGATGACGGTCTTATGCAGAGGATTGGAGGGACCATTGTAAAGTGGATTACTGGTCAGATGATACCCGTCTATAGAATAATATAGCCAAAATCCTGCAGTCAAATAAAGGAGAAGACAAATGAGAGCCGAATATCGACCTAGGGTACTCGCCCGTTGCTTCAGTCTTTCTTCTGTTTTATTACTGATAAAGAATGCACCGTGCATAGCTAACATAGCAACGGATAACAACCCACTTAATAAAGCAAAAGGATTCAGTAAATTGAGAAAAGTGCCGGTATAAAATGCGCGTAGTGTTTCATCAAAATGGAAAGGTACGCCTTGCAATACATTGCCCATGGCTACCCCAAAAATGAGCGCAGGAACGAAACCTCCAATAAATAAGCAATAATCCCAAAAGGTTCGCCAGGCAGGATTAGGCAATTTTGAACGATATTTAAAGCCGACAGGTCGTAAGATCAGAGCGAGCAAAACAAGGAGCATGGCCAAATAAAAGCCAGAAAAAGATAGGGCATATAGTGTGGGCCAAGCAGCAAAAATAGCTCCCCCTCCCAAGATAAACCAGACCTGATTGCCTTCCCAGGTTGGTCCAATACTATTGATAAGGATCCGTCTCTCTATGTCCGTTTTCGCAATCCACGGCAACCAGATAGCAACTCCTAGATCAAATCCGTCCATCACTGCAAATCCGGTGAGAAGGACTCCTAGCAAGAGCCACCAAATGATTCGTAATGTTTCATAGTCTAAAGGCATGTTTGTACTCCTAATGTACGGGTTGGTGATCTGGCCCAAGACGAATATATTTGACCATGAGATATACTTCTACAATCGCAAGAATAGTATAAAAAATGATAAAACTTGATAACGAGGTGATGAGTTGACCTGCGCTGACTGATGATGTTCCCATCATGGTTGGCAAAATGCCCTGCACCACCCAAGGTTGGCGACCATATTCAGCAACAACCCATCCTAACTCAGCGGCAATCCATGGCAGAGGTAATGACCAAAAGGCGAGACGTAAGTACCATCGAGTGGATGATAGTTTTTGACGAGCAGATAAATAAAATCCTACAGCAAATAACAGAATAAAAAAGAATCCACAAAAGACCATGATCCGAAATGAAAAAAACAGGGGCAAGATATGAGGTTTTAGGTCATTAGCGGCTTGATTGATTTGTGCTTCATTGGCATCGACTACTTTTTCAGTGTATTTTTTGAGAAGCAATCCATATCCTAGACTGCTTTCATAAGTGTGAAAGTCAGCTTGCGCTTTTTCATCATTTGGATTTTGCTGAAGTCGGGTTAGGGCCTCATAGGCTAAAATCCCCTCACGAATTTGATGTTTTCCTTTTTCTACGAGCTCTGTGATTCCTTCAAGAGGTTCATTGAAGGAACGCGTTGCAATTAAACCTAAGAGAAAAGGAATTTTGATTTCGTAATCGGTTTGCATGGTTTTGGCGTTTGGGATCCCAAATAAGGTCAAAGCTGCTGGCGCTTTTTCGGTATGCCACATCGCTTCCATCGCAGCTATCTTCATTTTTTGGTTGAAATTAGCGAGATAACCACTTTCATCGCCAAGAACGACAACCGATAAAGCAGAAGCAAGGCCAAACGAGACAGCAACTGTCATTGAGCGTGAAGCAAATTCTTTGTTTCTATCACGTAATAGAAAATAAGCACTGATAGCTAGGACGAAAATAGCACCAGTGACATATCCTGCGCTGATGGTATGTACAAATTTGGCTTGTGCTACGGGATTAAACATCACTTCTGCAAAGTCGACCACTTCCATGCGCATGGTTTGATAATCAAATTTGGCGCCGACGGGATTTTGCATCCAGCCATTGGCAATTAAAATCCAAAGCGCTGAGAGGTTGGTACCCAAAGCGAGTAACCAAGTACAACACATGTGTTGTAGTTTCGTTAATTTATCCCAGCCAAAGAAAAACATGCCAACGAACGTGGCTTCTAGAAAAAAGGCCATAAGGCCTTCAATGGCTAGAGGTGCTCCAAATACATCTCCAACATAGTGAGAGTAATAAGACCAATTGGTTCCAAATTGAAACTCCATGGTTAAACCGGTAGCCACTCCTAACACAAAATTGATCCCGAATAACATGCCCCAGTATTTCACCATCTGCCGCCAAATCTCTTTTCCGGTCATCACGTATACGGTTTCCATGATCGCAAGGAGGACAGATAATCCTAACGTCAAAGGAACAAAGAGAAAGTGGTAAAGCGCGGTAAGGGCAAACTGCAGACGGGATAAATCAACAATATCGCTTCCTGGAATCATCATGCACCTGTTGGGTAACTATTCGTATTATTTCAAGGGTTTTATTTCATTGACAGCCTGATTAGAACCCAATAACCACTGCTTCATGTCTGGTGTAGGCTTTGTTGCTTTATAAAAACATACCAACCATAAAAGGGTAAGCAATAAAAATTTAAGAACTAATGTATATTGAATGTCTCGCCGAAGTGATGACATGGCACGTCCTCTAAAGACCAGCTTCCGCTATTTTAGAAGAGTTGAGTGAAATATGCTAGATCCTATCACGGTTGTCACATCAAATTTTGATGCGACAACCGTGCAGATCCTATTTATCAGGATTTTCACGGAAAATGATGGCTGTATTGCCAATGAGCTGTAAAAGATGTGCATTCAGTTGATGGCATAATTCTTTAGCAATGAGTTGCCTATCTGCTTTTTCAGCTCCATTGATTTTAACTTTGATTAACTCGTGGGCCAGTAAGGCAAGATTTGTTTCGTCAATGACGGCTTGGGTCAACCCTTTGGCTCCAAGAAGGATCACTGGTTTTAAATGGTGTGCTTTTGCTTTTAATGTTTGCTTTAATGCTGAATCCATAATGTCTTCCAAAATAAACCAAGAAAAATCAGTGTGCTAGGCATGCAGAATAGAGGCCAACTATTTTTTCTAGGATAAATGGTAAATTATTGCACGTTTTGCTGGGAATAGGTAGTAATATTCAGTATCATATATGTAGTTTCTCACTCAATGAATGGTATGTCTCGGTCTAAAAGCAGTAAAAATTGGTTACAAGAGCATTTTAACGATGTTTATGTAAAGAAAGCACAAAAAGAGGGCTATCGTAGTCGAGCGGTATATAAACTCAAAGAAATTGACGAAAAAGAACGTTTGTTTAAACCGGGAATGACGGTCGTTGATTTGGGGGCTGCTCCTGGAGGCTGGACTCAATACGTATCAGAAAAACTGAATGGGCATGGAACCATCATTGCACTTGATATGTTGACTATGGATGCTCTACCGGATGTAGAATTTATTTTAGGCGATTTTCGAGAAGATAAGGTCTTAAATCAAGTGATGAATTTGATCCCAGCACATAGCGTTGATGTATTGTTATCTGATATGGCGCCTAACATGAGTGGTAATGTGGCAGTAGATATTCCGCGTGCGATGTATTTGACGGAGCTTGCCTTTGATTTTGCACATAAAATGTTAAAACCACATGGCGTGATGTTGATGAAAATATTTCATGGTGAGGGTTTTGATGCTCTTGTTAAACAAATACGTCAACAATTTGATCGAGTGGTTATTCGGAAACCAAATGCATCGCGTTCTCGATCACGAGAAACCTATTTGCTAGCTAAGGGCTTTATTTTATAGTAACTTTATTCTATATAACACAGTAGGAATACACACAAAAGAGGTTATTAATTTGAACGACATGGTAAAGAATTTATTTTTATGGTTAATAATTGCTATTGTCCTGGTTTCAGTGTTTAGTAATTTTGGTCCTCGCAATGCAACGACGGAGAAAGTCCCATACAGCCAATTCTTAAGAGAAATCAATGGCGGTATGATCAATGCAGTGACCATCGAAGACAATAGAATCATTAAAGGGATCACGAAAAATAATCGTCGATTTGTCACCTATATGCCTGTTCAAGACGATGCTCTGTTAGGTGAGTTGTTAAAAAATAACGTCGAAGTCAGTGGACAAGAAAAACAACAAGAAAGTTTCCTTCTGCATTTGTTTATCAATTGGTTCCCGATGTTGCTTTTGATTGGGGTATGGGTTTTCTTTATGCGTCAGATGCAAGGTGGTGGTGGACGAGGTGCAATGTCTTTCGGCCGTTCTCGTGCTCGATTATTAGGTGAAGATCAAGTCAAAGTGACTTTTGCTGATGTAGCGGGTGTTGATGAAGCTAAGGATGAAGTGAAAGAGTTGGTTGATTTTTTACGTGATCCAACTAAATTTCAAAATTTAGGTGGGCGTATTCCTCGTGGTGTATTGCTGGTGGGATCGCCTGGTACGGGAAAAACCTTGCTTGCTAGGGCAGTTGCAGGTGAAGCTAAGGTCCCCTTTTTCACCATTTCGGGCTCTGATTTTGTGGAAATGTTTGTCGGTGTTGGCGCATCGCGAGTGCGTGATATGTTTGAACAAGCCAAAAAACAAGCCCCTTGTATCATTTTTATTGATGAAATTGATGCCGTAGGTAGGCATCGTGGTGCGGGACTTGGCGGTGGGCATGATGAGCGCGAGCAAACGTTGAACCAGCTTCTTGTAGAAATGGATGGCTTTGAAGGGAATGAGGGGGTTATTGTCATTGCCGCTACCAACCGTCCCGATGTTCTTGATCCAGCCTTATTGCGTCCTGGCCGCTTTGATAGACAAGTGGTGGTGCCTTTACCTGATATTCGTGGTCGCGAACAAATTCTTAAAGTTCATTTACGCAAAATTCCTGCGGGCGATGATGTTGTTCCATCCGTCATTGCGCGTGGGACACCTGGATTTTCAGGTGCGGATCTCGCGAATTTAGTCAATGAAGCGGCGCTTTATGCAGCTCGCTCGAATAAAAAATCCGTCAATATGGCGGAAATGGAAAAAGCCAAAGATAAAATCATCATGGGCGTTGAACGCAAAACCATGGT